>NZ_JAPZSZ010000217.1:0-15721 GCF_027532095.1 Microcystis sp. LE19-195.1E | reverse complement strand
AATCAACCGAATTAATCGCTTTAATCCTTTTTTGTTGTAGTTAAGTCCTGAACCTAAGTCGTCTATAATTTCAACTTGCCAACCGTTTTGAGCGCAAAACAATTCGACAACTTCTTTTTGACGTTCTAAATCTTTCTTTTGATCATGACTAGAAACGCGACAATAGCCAACAGTATAGGAAAGATTCTCTTTTACTCCAAGCAACTGAGAGACGGTATAACGTCGATGCCCGTTAGCAGTTCTTTCTGGTATTAGTTTACCTTCAGACTCCCAACGTCTTAATGTCGATACGCTTACACCTTTTAATTTAGCCGCTTCTGATATGGTCAACTTACTCATAAAACTATTATAGCATAAGTCATGAGTAATTTTGGATAGTATTAGTTAGGTTTTTGGTTTCTGTGATTAACCCCCTCCAGGGCAGCCTGTGAGATGAGCGATCGCAAAACCTCAGCGTTCTCGGCAGTTATTCCCAGACGAGAGCGAAAGACTCTGGCTTGATTTTTTCCTCTGGAATGTTCTGGATTTAAGCAATAGCCAATCAGTTTTTCCATCGAGATTTCTGCCAGTTCCCCGTTGGGTAATTTCATCTGCGGCACTCCGAACTTTCTGACTTCCCTCAGAGCAACTCGATTCGCAATTGGCGGCCCACCACAGAAGCCGCCCGTTGGATAGTATCGAGGGAAACGCCCGTCTTTTCCGGGTCGAGGAGGCGGTCAAGTTGCGCTCGACTGGTCTGCATCCGCGCCGCCATCTCCGTTTTCGTCAGAGAGATCCGTTTCATCTCCTCAGCCAACTGCCGCAACCGTAACCGTTTGAGTGCCACCGCACTACAGTCCTCCTCAAGACCTTCTTCTTTGAGAAAAGCATCGAAATCGGAGCCAGTATGGGGGTTAGCGGTCATATTTTTCCTGTTCCTTCTTGCGCTAGTAGGGGCGAACGGCCGTTCGCCCCTACTAGATTTCCCGTTTTGGGGTTTTTGGGACTTCGCCGATGTTGCCGTGCGGCAGAATCATCTCCCCTCGGCTGATGTAAAAGATGACCCGCGTGATGCGTCTGCCCGTAGGGGCAATTCATGAATTGCCCCTACTCCGCACCTCCCATAAGTCTTGATAACCGGAAAGTGAACGGCACAGGGGCAGCCGATGGGAAAGCTAAACTCTACGTCCTTGATATCGCTGCCAATAATCCGGCAATCTTCACGGCTGAGAGTTTTCCACCAATCTTTGACTGGCTCCGACCCACCTTCGGCTCGAAAAAACTTGGCTGGCAGCCTTTTCAATCCTTACGTCCTCAGTTATCGTACCTTATATGGTACATCAATCGGATTAATGATATCTTCAACGGTCGCCCAGAAATTACTGGGAGTACCGCCCTTCGATTGGCGAAATATTGGCAAGTTTCCCCATATTTCCGGCTGAACCTGCAAATTCGTTACGATCATCTCCCCCCGCAAGGCGCACGAAGTGGTCTCCCCCCGCAACGCGCACGAAGTGGTCTCCCCCCGCAACGCGCACGAAGTGGTCTCCCCACTCCCCCATCACCCCACTTCATAATTCATAATTCATAATTCATAATTCCCACTCCCCACTCCTGTCCCCTAACCCACCCTGCTGATACGGATATCCCCCTTCTGGCTAATGTAAAGAAAACGTTACAGTAACAAGTAAAGCCCAGTAGCCAGGAAGTCGTCGATCATGTTTGAATACTTTAACCAGAAAGCTATCAAAGCGGTGATGTTCGCCCAAGAGGAAGCCCGTCGTACCGGTCACAGTGTCGTGGGTACGGAGCATTTACTGTTAGGATTGATAGGAGAAGCCACCGCCACCGCAGCCTTAATTCTCAAGGATTTAAAAGTTACCCTGCACGAAAGTCGCCGCCTGATTGAAGGAATGACTGGCCGCAGCACGGGTTACAGTCCCGTTAATATCCCTTTTACCCCGAAAGCGAAAAAGATCTTCGAGCAAGCATTTCAGGAAGCTCGACAATTAGGGGAAAAGGCGATCGCACCTGAACATCTATTACTCGCTATCACCAGCGATCCCGAATCCCTAGCCGCTAAAATTTTAATTATGCAGGGTGTTGATTTGATCAAACTTCGCGGCCTTTTACTTAAAAATGCCGGGGAAAAAGTCGCTAGTGGTCGCTTAACGGGTGATAGTGACTATGAAGACCAGAAAAATACTCCCCAAGGCGGTATTTTAGCCCAATATAGTCGCAATTTAAGCCAAGAGGTCAAAAATGGCAAAATTGACCCTTTAATCGGTAGAGAGCCAGAAATCGAGCGAGTTGTCCAAATTTTAGGCCGTCGCAGCAAAAGTAACCCGATTTTACTCGGTGCGCCGGGGGTGGGGAAAACAGCGATCGCTGAAGGGTTAGCACAACGCATCCATAATGGCGATATTCCCGAACTTTTGCAGGATAAACAGGTAATTGCCCTCGATATGGGGTCTTTACTGGCGGGAACCCGTTTTCGCGGCGATTTTGAGGAACGTTTAAAGGGTATCGTGGAGGAAGTTCGCAAATCGGGCAATATTATCCTGTTTATTGATGAAATTCACACTATTGTCGGTGCCGGTAGCATGGGAGGAGCTATGGATGCTTCTAACTTGCTTAAACCTGCTTTAGCTCGCGGGGAGTTACAGTGTTTAGGGGCAACGACTCTCGATGAGTATAAACGGCATATTGAGCGAGATGCGGCTCTAGAAAGACGTTTTCAGCCAGTTATGGTGGGAGAACCGACTAAAGAGCAGGCGATCGAGATTTTACGGGGTTTAAAAGCCACCTACGAGGATTTCCATCAGGTAAAATACGATCAAAAAGCGATCGAAGCTGCCGTTAATCTATCCTCTCGCTATATCAATGATCGCTTTTTACCGGACAAAGCGATCGATCTTCTCGATGAAGCGGGATCCCGCACCCATCTACGCTATTCCCTGCAAAGTAAAAGTCCTGCGGAGGTTAGGGAAGAATCACCCCTAATCAACCCCGAATCTTTAATTCCGGTGGTGGATGCGGAGGAAATCGCCCAAATTGTCGCCGCTTGGACAGGTATTCCCGTTACCCAATTAACTGAAACTGAGTCGGAATCGCTCTTAAATCTGGAATATCAACTGCACGAGCGGATTATTGGCCAACAGGAGGCAGTGAATGCCGTTTCTCGTGCTATTCGTCGAGCGCGAGTAAATTTAAAGAATCCTAATCGTCCGATTGCCTCGTTTATTTTTGCCGGTCCCACGGGAGTCGGTAAAACTGAATTAACGAAAGCCTTAGCTAAGTTGCTCTTTGGCTCGGAATCCAGTATGATTCGCCTAGATATGTCGGAATTTATGGAATCCCACACGGTTTCTAAGTTAATTGGTGCGCCTCCCGGATACATCGGTTACAATGAAGGCGGTCAGTTAACGGAAGCAGTGCGTCGTCAACCCTATAGAGTGGTTTTGTTTGACGAAATCGAGAAAGCACATCCCGATGTTTTTAATCTTCTCCTGCAACTGTTAGAAGATGGTCATTTGACCGATTCCCAAGGTCGTCGGGTGGACTTTAAGAATACCCTAATTATTATGACCTCGAATATTGGCTCAAAAGTCATCGAAAAAGGCGGTAATAGCTTAGGATTCGAGATTGCTGACGATTTTGCTCAATCGCGCTACCAACAGATTTCTAATCGGGTGACAGAGGAGTTAAAACAATATTTCCGTCCCGAATTTCTCAACCGTCTCGATGAAATCATTGTTTTCCGACAGTTAACTCGCGAAGAAGTTACCCAGATTGCCGATATTCTGATCGCGGATCTAGCCAAACAATTGAGAGAAAAAGGCATTTCTGTGGAAGTTACCGCCGCTTTTAAGGATTTGGTCATCAATGAGGGTTATGATCCTAGCTACGGTGCGCGGCCTTTACGTCGTGCTTTAACTCGACGCTTAGAGGATAGTTTAGCGGTCGCGATGTTATCGGGAAAAGTCAATTCTGGAGACCATGCGCTATTAGATGTCACTGCTGAAGCTGTGGTGACAGTCTCTAGTCATCAGCGCTCTGAGCAAAGCGATATTCTCTCGCAATTACAGTTACAACCAGTGGGTTAATCCCCTCAAAAATTGCTTTTTTCGGGGTTGAAAATGTTTCAACCCCGCTTTTTATCATCTAAGTAGCTGGTTATAATTAAATTAAAAATGGATTTTAGGTTCGATCCCCCCTGCCCTCCTTGATAAGGTAGGGTTGATTCATGAATCAACCCTACTATTTAGGGAACCAGCGTTCTTGAATTTGATTAATTGCCCAGCTGAAAATCGCCCCCGCAATTAAAATACTAATAGCAGGATTGAATAAGGGCAGCCAAAGACGCTGAAAAAGTTTAAATCCTAGGGGAATTCCCGTGGATTCACCGATAACAGCCAGGGCAAACCAGAGAAAGCCCGCTATTACTAAAAACACATCAAATATTAAGATTCTATTCAACCACTTGACAAATTGCTCTTTCATTGCATCAAAAACTTAGGTTATTTATACAGTTCATTCAGGAAAAAGTATAGCACTGTCACCTTAATCCCAAGCTCTCCAGAGCCAAGCTAGTCCAGCAGTAATGATTAAAACTTTAGTTAACCAATCTCCCCAGCGCACATATAAAGTTCTCGTATCCCGTCGATAAATTGTTTCGCTATGGATTTGATATTTATCTAAATCCGATAGCCAAAGGTGATTACCGTGGGGATCGACAAAAGCAGAATAACCTGTATTGGTGGCCCGGGCCATCCATCGATCGGTTTCGATCGCTCGCATGGTATCCTGAGCATGGTGTTGAGCGGGCATGGCGTGGCTATAATGGGCGTTATTAGAAGCGGTAATAATAAATTCGCCTCCCCTAGCAGTTTGACGGCGAAAATGTTCGGAAAAAGCCGACTCGTAACAAATGCCCACAATTATTTTACCGAAAGGACTGTCAATAATTTGATCAGGATTTCCCTGGATTAAATGCGCTTGCAAGGGAGAAAGGCGATCAACAATTCCGCCCAAAATTTCCTGAAAAGGAACGTATTCGCCTAAAGGCACGAGAATTACTTTATCATACCGACTAATCACCTGTCCCTCGCCATCAATGGTCAAGAGACTATTGTTATACCCCTTGTCCACCTTGCCAAATGCACCTAACCAGATCGGCGTTTTTTTGGCTAAAATTGCCGAATAAATCGAGCTATTATTGACTAAGTTCTCCCAATAGTAGGGTAAGGCGGTTTCAGGAGTTAAGACGGCATCTACTCCTCGATCAGCGAGAATTTGATAACCAGAGGTGTAACCTTCGATCGCCCTTTGAAATCCTAGGGGCGAAAGTTTAATCGTGTTGGGAATATTGCCCTGAATGACGCCAATTTTTATCCCTAAATCCCTTGACTTTTCGATCGGTTTATGGTATGTGTTCCATCCCCAGAGATGGAGGCTAAAACAAATAAGGAGGGGTAAAGAGAGAAAAGCGAGATTTTGCCGCGATTGACGGATTAGGAGCAAGCTTTCGGCGATTAAACCATTAACTGCTACAATTGCCGCCGTTACCGTCGTAAAACCCGATAATTTGCCCAATTGCAGAATCAATAAATTATGGGGACTTTGGCTATAAGCAAGGGTAGTCCACCAGAGAGGGGATTGACTCCAGAGAAATTCTAACCCACACCAGAGGGCAGTGCCGATGAAAACCCGTAGGAGGGCATCGCGAAAAGATGACTGATTAACACTTTTGTTGACATAAAACATAACTAACGTCCAAGTTAGCACGATCGCCGTTCCCCAAAAAGTGATAAACAACCAACAAAACAGGGCAATTAACAAACTCGCTAACCAGGGGACACCCATCCACGTCATCGGGTGAATTCCCGTGATCCAGAATAAAGCCAGACCATGGTAGGCAAAACCCCAGCCAAAACCGTATAAAAGCGGTTTTTTTAGGGATTTTTCCGCTAATCTCACAACAATCCACAGGGGGACTAGAGAAATCCATGCGAGTAACCACCAAGAAACCGGCGCTACTGTTAACCCCATCCCCACACCGGCCAAAATTGCCCAGAGAAAACGCACCATCTTTCACTCCAGTGAGGTTAAACTCCTCTGACCTACTAGATCAGAGTAGCTAGAGGGAAGACAAAACACAAGAGACACACAGAAGTTTTTCAGCACATCTACAATAGAGCAGTTAGCGAGTAAAAAAGCCCTTCCATGAGATGCTATGGCAAGCTATAGACTCAGACAAACAGGGATATGGGGAATGTCACCCTCACCCTGAAAGCCTAAACTCGGACTGAATAAGTGATTGAATACATGGATAATTTTAACCCCAAATTAACGGCTCTGTCTCTTGTCTTGAATGTCGAGGAAAATCTCGAAGATATTTTTCGGAAAATAGCTAGTATGAGCGCTCATCAATTGCGAGCGCGGCACTGTTCAATTATGTTAAGCTCTCCACAGGAATCAAAAGGGGAAATTACCGATTATCTAGAAGTTTTTGCCCATTATGATGATCGATCACCTTTGGCTGATCAAGAAATAATTAAACTCGATCAAGTTATTGCCGACAGTGTAGCGGCCACAGGAAAACCTTTACTAATTAAGGATATCACTCGATCGCCATTTTCCAGTGCAGCCCCTTATCCCAAAAAATCAAATAATAATAGTTTTATGGCCGCGCCGATTATCCTCAATCAGCAGGTAATCGGAGTAATTAATCTCAGTTTTCCCCTAGACAAAAAACATTTTGAACCATTAGATTTAGAAATCTTGCAGTTATTCGCTCAACAGGCAGCCCAATCCCTGCAAATTTTTCATTTGCAAGGGATATTAAAATCTCGTTTTGTGGCTATGGCAGTGACTAGAGAAATAGCAGAAATTCAGTGCGAACATTCGATCGCTGTCCATCCCTATCCCCCGAAATTAGCCAAAATTGTCGCTAAGGCTTTTTTTAAAGAATTAACTCAGGCCGGTTTTGGAACTCATCAAGTTATTGAGATTGCTAATGAGGTTTTGAATTTACTACAAAAGACTCTTAATAAACATAAAAATCGTCTGGAAGGAAAAGATTGAGCGCTAGTCAAGGGTTAAAACCTATTAACCTGCCACCCCTGTGCAGTCCTAAGAAGTAATTGAGATAGTTAACAGCTTAATTTACTGATTACCGCTGCCGTCCTGCCGTCCTAATTCATAGACACCACAGGCAACACAGGCGAGAATACCGACACTAATCGGCCAACTTTTTCCTAAACTAATCTCGATTAACCAATCGGAGAAACCGCCGAGAATGAGAAAGGGAATAATACTAAAGATAGAGGCATAAAAAGCATTTTGGGATTCTCTGGCGACGCGAGTTTTTTCAAACTCCTCTAGGGAAGTATAGAGGAAACGCTCGGCAAAATTAAACCAGCGATAGAAAATTTCTATAAACCAATTTCGCACCCCAGCTAACCCCAGATACAATGCTAAAGACCAGAGACAGCTACCGGCAATAAAGGCCGGGGAAATATTGATAGTGAAGGGCAGAAAGTCGATTACCATAAATGAGAGCCACAGGAGTGATAAATTTGAGCGAGCGGCTTGATCGATCTTAACAAGTCTTGACCCCGGCACCAAAAAGTTGACATCCTCACCGCCGGGGCCGGACGGTGATTTCCAAACCTGACGATTTGGGTTTCTGTTTGGGGTCCCTTACCCGGTTTCGCGGCTGCCTTAACAGATTTACCCCCCTCTGGTCAACAGGTCGCCACCAGGACTGGGAAAATGGGGAAATGGGGAAATTCAACTAAAACCCCTTCGCTGTGATTTCTCTGTGTTCTGACATGGAGAGCTTTATTGTCAACTAATCTTACACCGCCCAAGGTGCGCCGCAATAGCGACTCTTGTTCTGGTGTTGGGTAAAATCGGTAGCGATCGGCTTTCCCCATACCTGACCTTCTGGCATATATCCTGTAAATGCGCTAGTATTTAACAGTAAATCCAACCTAGAACGGCGGGGTTTCAGACCCAATTTTTTTGATGAAAAGTTTTTTTAAGAAACCTTATCGGTTAGGAATTTTGATGCTTGTATCGACAAGTTTAATGGCCTGTAGTGCCTTAAACTATAGCTCTTTTACGGAACTCGTGCCATCTTTCTCTCCCGCTCCTTCTCCCTCTCCTTTAGATGCGGCAACTTTACTTGTTTTAGAGAATAAAATCTATCAACAGGTCAATCGCTATCGTCAATCTCGTAATTTATCTCCCCTACTGTTAAATCGAGCAATTTCGCAACAGGCAAGATTACATAGCCAACGTATGGCCGCGGGTTTAGTTCCTTTTAGTCACCAAGATTTTGACAAAAGAGCGCAAACTATTGGTGTTTCGGTTCCCTATGAAGCGGTGGGGGAAAATGTGGCAGTTAATCAAGGTTATGATGACCCGGTAATGATTGCTGTGGATGGCTGGATTAAAAGTCAAGGTCATCGGAAAAATATGGAGGGAGATTTTGATAGTACCGGGATTGGAGTAGCGACGGATAATCAAGGAAAATTGTACTTTACTCAAATATTTCTAAAACGTCAATCCGCTCCTGTTTCTACTAATTCCCTTAGCTACGATCCTATCCAGAATCAATCTTTTTTAATTACCCTCGAAGAAAACACTAATTATCAAGTTAATCGCTACCGAATTTCTCAAAATTTACCGCCCCTACGTCTCGATGCTCGCGTTAGTCATGAAGCTCGCTTATTTAGTCAAAAAATGGCCAATAAACAGGCTCCTTTTAGTCATGATGGTTTTGAGGGAAGAGTCAAGGCAGTACAAAGGATGATCCCTTTAGAAAAAATGGGCGAAAACTTGGCTTTTATGAAGGGATATCCTGACCCTGTTGCTGTTGCCGTCAAGGGTTGGATTAATAGTCCTGGTCATCAAAAAAATATGGTTGGTGATTATAATCTCACCGGTATCGGTATCGCTAAAAATAATGTTGGTGAATATTATTTTACACAACTTTTTGTTAAAAAGCGTTGACAAAATCCCCCCGATGATACTTAAATTTAATTACCAGTTTTTAACATCAGTTATCAGTTATCATTTAAGTAGTCGGACATAAATTCTGTGGTCTATCTTAAGAAATGTAAATTGCCGCAATTCTTACTGACGACCGACTCCTTACCCCACAGTTAACTTTACTTTTGTCCAACTACTTATCAGGGAAATAAAGGCAGTCGTGCGATAGGCAAAAGCATTACAAATTTCCCTCCTGTCTCCTGTCTCCTGTCTCCTATCTTCTAACTATATGAACTTAGACAATTTTCAAGTGTGCGATCGAGATTTAAGCGATGACCTATTATCCCGTTATCTAGGGGTTAATTCGATCGCTGTAGATACAGAAACTATGGGATTAATACCGGGGCGCGATCGACTGTGTTTAATTCAACTCTGTGATCCCAGTGGTTTTGTCACCGCTATTCGCGTTTTTAGGGGGCAAACAGAGGCTCCTAATCTCAAAAAGGTCATGGAAGATGAGCGGATAGAAAAAGTCTTTCATTTCGCCCGTTTTGATGTGGCTCAACTGTCCCATACTTTTGCCATTGCCACTCAACCGATTTTCTGTACCAAAATCGCCAGTAAACTGGCTCGGACTTATACCAGCAGTCACGGTTTAAAAAGTCTCGTGCAGGAATTGGAAGGCATAGAATTAGACAAAACCGCTCAGAGTTCTGATTGGGGAAATGCCGCTAATCTCACCCCACAACAACTGAGTTATGCTGCTAACGATGTGCGCTATTTACTGTCAGTGCGAGATAAATTGATGGTGATGATGCAAAGGGAAGAAAGATGGGAATTAGCCCAAAAATGCTTTAGTTGTATCCCCATCTTCACCGCTTTAGATTTACAGCAATACAAAGATATATTTGAGCATTAGCCAGCACAAGTTACAGTCTATTTAATAAGTAAATAGAAGAGAGATTTTGTCTTTGATCCCCCCTTAATCCCCCCTTGATAAGGGGGGTGCTGATCCCCCCTTAATCCCCCCTTAATAAGGGGGGTATCTGACAATTTTTAACACCCACCTACTTAGTATGATTGACTCCCAATCGAACTTTAAAAACCCAGTTATGGATTGTTTCTTCCCACTTCCCCACTTCCCACTTCCCACTTCCCCACTTCCCACTTCCATCACTGTTTACTGATCACTGAAAATGCTCTCTAGGGCCAAAAGCTGCCAAGATCACAAAAAAGACCGCTATGATCGAAAATAGAAATCATCGTCATTGGTAGAGAATAGGTAAAAAATCTATGACATCTTATGCGGCCTCCTCTGCACGAGCCGAAATGAGCGAACTTCGGCGCCTAAAAACCCTACTACCTCCAGAATTACAAAGTTGGGTAACGGTAGAAGGTTCCACAGAGGTTAATCCCCCCCTGATCCGTTGTGAAGAAATTGGCAGAGATGAGGTAGAAATTCAGATAGATTTAGCCAAATGGGAAAATTTAGCCATCGATCAGCGTAATTTGCTCTTTTGGCATGAAGTCGCCAGGATTCAAAATGATAGTATTCCCCGGGAAGGCTGGGAAATGGCCGCCCTCGCTATTGGCTTAGGTGGTGCGGTGGGGGAATTATGGGTACAGGACGGGTTATTATTGCTTTTGGCTATGGGATTATGTGGGATTTCCGGTTATCGTCTCTGGCGCAAAAATAATGGCGATAAAATTCTCAAAGAAGCGATCGAAGCCGATGAAAAAGCGATCGCCTTGGCCACCCGTTTCGGTTATTCTCTCCCCAACGCCTACAAGAGCCTAGGCAGTGCCTTTAAAACCCTAATTGAACAAACGCCCAACCGTCGTCTGCGTAAGCGTTATGAGACCCGTTTAGATGCCCTGAGAAAGAGTGCAGCCAAAGCGAAAGCCCAAACCCAAGGCCGTCCGCCCCTAGGTGAGATTCGTTAGCCGATGATCACAGGTAATCTCTGACATTACCCATTGGTATTTGGGGAAAAGTGTAGTAAACATTTAAGTGGGTCATCAGGCCTTGTTCATCTATCAAACCATCTCTTTGTGTCGATGACTTCCCAAATTCCTGAAACACGTTTTCTGATCATTCCGATGGAGTATCCGGTTTTGCGGATGCCGGATCGCTTGACTGTCTTGGAAGCAGTACAGTTCAAGGATCTGTTTCACCATCTCATCGCCCAAACACCCACTCCCGAAAAAGTCATTCTTGATCTAAATGCCACTCAATTTATGGATAGTAGTGGTGTGGGTGCTTTAGTCCATAATCTCAAAGCGGCCAGGGCAGAAAATATCGAGTTAGTGCTGGCTAACGTCCATCCCCCAGTGATGGGGGTTTTATCGATTACGGGACTAGATCAATTATTCACTTTCCAAACCTCCCCCCTAGCAGCCCAAGAAAAGAGCTTTACTGCCAATGAAAACCATCTACCGGAAACCCATCCCTCGATTCGCAGTTGGTTAAAGCGCGGTCTTGACATTGTTGGTGGGATCGTGGGTTTATTAATCACGGGGGTTATTTTTGTCCCCATTGCTATCGCTATTAAGTTAGACAGTCCCGGTCCAATTTTTTTCAGTCAAACCCGCTGCGGTTGGTTGGGAAAGGAATTTAAAATTCTTAAGTTTCGTTCCATGTGTGTGGATGCAGAAGCACTCAAGGATAAAATCCCCAATCAAGCGGAGGGAGCTTTTTTTAAAAATAAAAATGATCCCCGGATTACCCGGGTAGGAAAATTTTTACGTCGCACCAGTTTAGACGAATTGCCCCAGTTTTGGAATGTGATCACCGGTGAAATGAGTCTTGTTGGCACTCGTCCTCCCACCCCCGATGAGGTGGAACGCTACGATGTTCCCCAATGGCAACGTTTAGATGTAAAACCCGGTATGACGGGAGAATGGCAGGTGAATGGTCGCTCTCGGGTGAGTAATTTTGAAGAGGTAATTCAACTAGATTTGCGCTATCAAGAAAATTGGAGTTTAGGCTACGATCTACAACTGATTTTTAAAACAATTTTGATTCTCTTTCAAAAAAACAGTGGTGCCTTCTGAAGTCTTAAATTCCCCTTCTTTCCCCCTCCAATTCCATCTACAAGTCCAGACGGAATTGGCAGCTTTAATCCCAGTCCTACAATGGTTTGAATCTCACGGCCGCTCTTTTCTACCCGACTCGGTGCTTTGGCAGTGTAAGGTGGCTTTAGCAGAAGGATTTACTAATGCTGTCCGTTACGCTCACCAACATTTACCACCGACTACACCGATCGATCTAGAATTAACTTTAAAGTCCCATTCTCTAGAAATAAGAATATGGGATCACGGTCAATCTTTTGATCTACAAGCAAAACTTGATTCTCTACAACAACATCCCGTCGCACCTTTGGAAATGGAAAGCGATCGAGGATTAATTTTTATGCGTTCTCTTACTGATACTTTACAATATATCCGCACTGGCGAAGGGAGAAATTGTTTAATTCTCCAGAAAAGTTTTTAAGTCAATTTATCCCCTGCTAGAAACTCCGTCCATGGCACAGGTTTCCAGACGAGAAAAAACAATTATCCCACCCCCCACACCCCACACAAGGGTGGGGAGATGTCCCCAGGGTGCTTTGAGAGAGAAAGTAATTTGATCGTAGTATAACCACTTGTTATTAACTCGCCAACCGACTTTTGCTCCAAAAGCGTTCCATTTTTGTTGATCATAATTGCCGCTTCCTCCCAAACTTTCATAGATTCTTTTCTGAACAGATATACCGAATTTTCCCTGACTATATTTTAACCAGAGTTGATTGATAGTGGCTAAATCTTCACAGGGAAAGTTATCTATGTCTTCTATCTTAAGATATTTTTCTTTAGTTCGATCGGCAACTTTTAAGAAGAGATTAGCCGTTTCTTGATCTGCCTCTTGCCATTTTTCTTGCGCTAAGAAATCCCGTAGGTTAGTGTAATCAATTTCCTTGGCACTTTTGAGGTTAATTTCCTCCCTGGTGGCGGCTGGAAAAACCGTTTCTTGAATTGTATTCTGTGATCGGGGTTTTGGCGGAATCACGAAGGCTAATTTTACTGCTAACTCTTGCAGGACTTCCCCAGCTGATTGATAACGTTTTTTGGTGCCAAATTCAATTAATTTATCTAGAATTTTACCTAATTCAACACTAACAGGATTATTAATCAGGTGCTGTCTCCATACCCATTCATGTTCACTCACATCGAATAATTCAAAGGGAGATATTCCCGTTAATAAATAGATACAAGTGACTCCCAAACTATATAAATCACTGCTATTAATCGCTTTGCCATTACTTTGTTCTGGAGCGATATATCCCGCCGAACCGATCACTGTTCCTGTCAGGGAAAGGTTAGCAATGGGCATGAATTTAGAGGCACCAAAATCCACTAAAATTATTTTATTATCGCTGCGTCTCCTAATTATATTAGCTGGTTTAATATCCCGATGAATGACTCTTTTAGCATGGATAAAATCAAGAATTGGCAAAATTTCCAATAAAAGATGTTTGACCTTTTCCTCATTGAAAACTCCCTCGCTTTGTAATTCTTGTTCTAGATTTTCTCCCTCAATATATTCTTGAACAAGATATTGTCGCCCATCATTGCTGGTAAAATAGGCATAGAGGGAGGGAATTTGTGGGTGTTGACCGAGATTATCTAAACTAATCGCTTCTTCTTTAAATAATTCCGCCGCTTTCTTGAGAGCATTGCTACCTTGAGCGCTAGGAAAAAATTGTTTAATCACACAATAAGGTTTAGAAGGTTTATCCTCATCAATTGCTTGAAAAGTTTTACCGAAACCTCCTTGACCAATTAATTTTATAGCACGATAACGATCTTTTAGTAATAATTGAAAGCGACATTTTTGACAGAATTTATCTGTAGGATCATTGTTATATAGACAATCGGGATTAAGACATAAACTCATTGTTAGTTCAAAGAGGGATAGGGAAGATGTTTCAGTGAGCAGTAAACTGATAACTGATAACTGATAACTGATAACTGATAACTGATAGCTAAATCGAGGTTTCTTCCTCTAGCCAAATTTCTGGCTGTTGATTTAATAAAAGCTGGGCTGCCTCTAACATATCATCGACAATATCGCGCAAATCTGTCTTATTATCGATATAAGCTTTTAACGCCTCCATCGGATCTAATTGATTACCCACCCCTAATTCCGGTAAACGGGGACGGGTTAATTGACTAATTAATTCCGCCCGAATACTATAACTATGGGCAGTTTTTAACGCTTCGTCAAGCTGATTGGTGTTGATTAGTTCTAATTGTTCACTGCGAATTTTATAAACTAAGCGGATAACTGCTTCCTGAATATCGTGTTTTTTGAGAGCTTTCAGCAATTCTTTTTGGGGGTTTTCTGCCTCGGAAACATCCACTTCGATGGAACGGAAAGGACGCACGGGTAAAGGACAAAATTCCCATTTAACCTCTCCTTTAGCCACTTCTATTAAAACATAGCCCTTATCTTCTTTTTCCTCGCTAAAATCCACTCGATCGATGCTCCCGGGATAGACAATGGGCGGATCATTGCTAGGATTAAGATTTTGATGTTTGTGAACATGACCGAGGGCAACGTACTCGAATTGTGGACGATTTAGCAGGGATAAAGGTACGGTAAAACCTTTACCAACCGCTAAAAATCTTTCTGCTCCTAAACTAGCTCGATCGGCCATTAAATGGGCTAATAAAACTGTTGGTACACTTGTATCTAATTGGCGGATTTCTCCTTCTAAAACCGGTTCTAAACGGTTAATTAATAATTCATTTACCCCACTCAAGGATAAACCCTCGGTTTCGGGACGGGTTAAGAGAGTGGCCCGGGTTAACCAGGGTAAAGTAATGACTTGGATATCGCCATTGCGGGTGGTGATGCGATGGGTGGTCAGGCGATCGCCAACAATAAACCCCGGCACCGCTAGGGTACGATAGATGGAGAGACTGACACCGCCATTACCATGAGAATGTTGATCGTGATTACCCACTAATAACACCGTCGGGATATTAGCATCGGCAAGACGACGGAATTGACTGGCAAAAGCTTCGTGAACAAAGGGAGGAGGAGTGGCGTCGGGAAAGGCATCTCCCCCAAAAAGCACTAGATCCACAGGGGAGGCAATAGCCCGATCGATACAGAGGCTTAAACTGCCCATAAAATCCTCTAAACGCGTGTTTAATCCCGTTTTTGGATTTAAACGTCCATGGGAAAAACCGCTCCCCATGTGAATATCCGATAAGTGCAGTATTTTAATCATAGTAAAGGAAAAACAGGCGTAATTAAGTACACCTGTTCAGGATTATTTTCCTAATTTTTTATCGCCATCTTGACGACGGCGATCGCGCCATTCTGTAGTCGTCAGGTAGAGAATGCCACCACTGACGATAACGAGGAGAATTAAGGCGACTAGAAAGAGAGTGTTGAGAATCAAGGATGTTTCCATGGTATCTATAGATTACCTAGAAACCGTTACGACCCCAAACCACCATGGCGATCGACCAAGTGAACAGGGCGAGAATGCTAACCCAACCAAGTGTCAAAATATCCATAATTGCCTTTGTTAAACGAATTACTTAGGAGTTGACACTCTCCGCCCTAAAAGTGCGGAGATTCTTGGGCTGAATCTTGCCGCTACTAGCAAAGCTAATTTTGGTCTTACAGTTTCATGTCTAGTCCGACTACACCTACAAGGTAAGCACTCTTAAAGACTACTCCCCAAGC
>NZ_JAPZSZ010000290.1:0-2479 GCF_027532095.1 Microcystis sp. LE19-195.1E | reverse complement strand
ATCGAGAATTTGAAAATAAAGAAGAACTGGAAAAAGTAGTCAATCAGCTTTTAAATGAAGGGGGATTGATTATTAAATGGAGTAGAAAACTTAAAAATAAGGGTAATGCTGTCAATGTAACTTAAATGCGTAAAAGCTTATACGCGGGGCAAATTTTAGTCGGGCGAATTTGACGGGGGTGAAGTTTACCTGGGCGAAGGCGGGATTGCAGAAGCGGTGGCTGGTGATTTTGTTGGGGTTGGCTTTGGTGTTAACTGTGGTTTCGAGTTTTTTTTCCGCCTTCGTCGGTTATATGGTGAGCTTAATTTTTGCTCCAACCAATCGAGAAACTCAATTGATTGGTTGGTCTAGCTTAATCTTTCTCATCTCCACTTTCCACATCGCTTGGCGCAAAAATATTTTGACCGTAGCAGGAGCCTTCGCCGGAGCAGGAGCCTTCGCCTCAGTCGGAGTCTTCGTCGGAGTCAAAGTCGGAATTGTAGCCGTAGGCTTAGCCGGAGTCGGAGTCTTCGTCGGAGTTTTAACCGTAGCCTTTGCCCTAGCCATAGCCGAAGCCGCAACCGAAGCCTTCTCCGTAGTCGTAGCCATAGCCATAGCCTTCTCCGTAGCCCCAGTCATAGCCTTCGGCGTAGCCCCAGCCCCAATAGCCCCAGTCATAGCCTTCGGCGTAGCCTTGACGCTATTTTACTGTTGGCTCGGTTGGTTGACCCTTAAACAAGAACACCGCGATCCTTGGTTGCGTAAAATTGTGATAGCCTTTGCTGCTATTGGTGGCACATCCTTTTTTCAAGCCAATTTAACCGCAACAGATTTTACAGGAGCCACCTTAAAAAGTACCAATTTTAATCAGGCAATCTTGAATAAAACAATTTTTAAACAAGCAATTAAATTGGAATTAGCCCGCCCCGGCAATACCTTATTAGCCAATCCCCAAATTAGAGAATTTCTGATTGATTCCCGCACCGGAAGCGGAAAAGACTTTGCCCAAGCCAATTTACGGGGGGCATATCTGGAGGGGGCAAACCTGCAAGCTGCCAACTTGCGCCTAGCGAATATCAGTGAAGCCAGCTTGCAATACGCCAACCTTGCGGGGGCAAACCTCACCGAAGTCAACGCCGTCAATGCCGATTTGCGCCATGCTACTCTGACGGGTGCTTGCGTGGAAAATTGGAATATTGATGCCACCACCCAACTGGATGAGGTGGACTGCCAGTACATTTATCTGCTTAATGGGCAGAAAGAGCGCCGCCCCAGCAGTGGCGAATTTCAACCGGGCGAATTTACTAAATTATTTGCCGAAATGTTCGACACCGTTGACCTCATTTTCCGCAATGGGGTAGATTGGAAAGCTTTCATTGCCGCCTTAAAAGAAGTGCAAGTGCAGAACGAAGACACGCCGCTTCAGGTACAGAGCATTGCCAATAAAGGAGATGGCGTGATAGTGGTAAAAGTCCATGTACCGTCCGACACTGATAAAGAGAAAATTCATCAAGAATTTAACCAAAATTATCAACTACAACTCGCAGCCATCGAAGCCCAATATAAGGCACAACTCACCGCCAAAGAGACGGAAATTGCCATCTATCGCCAACAAAGTGTTGATATGATGGAAATTACCAAAACCCTCGCCAACCGTCCCATCCATGTAGAAGCAAAAGCCATGAGCCACAGTAACGACAGTTCCCCAAATATTACCATCCGCGATATTAATAATTCCGCCGTCAATTTCGGCGAAATTATCGGCGATGTAACTAATACCATTAACCAAATTGCAGCCGATGCTTCCCCAGAAAATGCCCAACTTAAAGCCTTACTGCAAGAACTAACCCAGGCGATTGAAATTGACAGCCATTTAGATGAAGAGGAAAAAGCCGAAGCCGCCAACCAAGTGAAAAAGATTGCCCAAGCTAGTCAAAATCCTGATGATGCCGGACTGCAAAAGAAAGCCCAACGAGCGGTTAATTTTCTCGAAACAATTGCTAAAGCTTTGGAACCTGCCAGCAAACTTGCCCAAGCCTGTCAAAAAGCCTTACCGATAATTTTGAAAACATTAGGCTTCTGATAGGTTTGTAGTTGCGCTTTAGCGCAGTTCTAGTTAGGGCTATAGCATCGACTTGTCGCACTTTTTTTTAGTCCAAACTTGCGCCATTTCTAACCTATTAGTAACCCCAATAAACTTGTCTCCTTCCCCATCTAAACTATAATTAGCCGCATAGGTAGGGCTTGCTGAATAATGGTAAAACCCTTTTAAAATAAGGCTTTTGACCTGTTAAAGTCCGATGTTAGTGCAAGAAAATAGGATTGGGACTTTCAAAAACCTTGCATTATCCTTCTTGTAGTACATCGCTTGGTACAAAAAACAAGGGCAACAAAGCCTGAAACGACTGGCTACTGACTCCTGACTCCTGACTCCTACCCCCAGGAAAAACTTTTTCAGCAGACCCTAGGTATTAGCAGTAGGACACAACATTGACACTCC
>NZ_JAPZSZ010000271.1:0-24273 GCF_027532095.1 Microcystis sp. LE19-195.1E | reverse complement strand
CGACCGACCCAACTGCAACAAAAAGCGTTAGATTTATTGGGAGTTTCCCTGATTTGTACCCAGTAACGGGGCGGCGGAAATTCTTTTAATCCCTTCTACAGCACAGGTTATGGCTTTTTGTCAACGGGGAAGTCCAGTTATATCATAAATCATTGCTCAAATAGTCTTCATCTTTACAAATGCCCCTTGACAACTGTTAACTTTTCTTTGGTCACTTGCTAATTTTTATGGCTCTTGAAAATTCATCTCTTTTAATCTAACTGCACCGTCGATAATTGAGATTTCCTGGGAGCCAATTTGCACGATCGCATCTAATCCCTTGCCGATAATTTTAACTGCTGGGGGACGACTTTTCTGTACGGTCATCACCAGAAAAAATTCCTCGCTACCTGTGGCTAAAATGCGCTCACCTGTATTAGTTTTCTCGACTTTTAAAGTCACGGGAGTGATAAAAGTTCCCTGCATAGTTGCCCGATTTTGAGTGATAGTAAAACTATTTTTTCCGAGAGTAACATTTCCCTGTGTATTCATCACCCAAGTTTTATTAATAAATTCTGGTTGATCGACTTTACCTAATAATTTATCCATCAAGACGAATAATCCGGGGGAACCAGAGGATAGACTGTAATCGACGGCGAAAGAGCGAACTAGAGCAACTTCTACGGGTTTATTAGCTCCTTTAACCCTAATTTTATCAGTTTTTAACGTAATTACTCCCGAACCATCGGGACTAGATTGAAAAGATATCGGTTTTGCCTGTCGCCAAGGTGGGGTTTTCGGGAAAGTAACGGTATTTTCTGAGTTCCAGTCGCCTTTTGATCCCTCAAAACTCGCCCAATGTCCTCCCAATCCCCAAATTCTCACACTAGCGACATCGGGAAAAGACCATCCTCCCACAAAAGGTTGCTGTTTGAGATAGATACTAGCGACAAAATCCTCTTCATTTTGCCACTGATTACGAAAAGCATAAAATCCCTTTTGTTGATCAACTAAAACCCTGGAAAGTTGGCGCTCAGGATTTTCGGGAGTAAGATTAGATGGATAACCAGCGAGAAGAAAAGGGGCAATATGGGGATAATGGGGGTGAAAAAGTTGTTTTTCTTGACCTTGTAATCGCCATTTTATTGCTGGTAGCCATGATTTATCGGTAATTCCCAATCCGATAGTCAATAAAGATACTCCCAAAAAAGTCTGATGTCTACCGTAGGCAGGAATCAATAATTGACCATTTTTAGGGACAATTCTGGTTAAATAATGAGGGATCAATTGGGCTGCCGAAGAACCGGTTACTAAGTCTAATCCGAGACTATTTCGATACCCTTGCAGAAAAGGAAAAACAGCGATAACCATGGGTTCGGTGCTGTATAAATCTCCTTCCGTGCCAAATCCTCGATCGCCGATAGCTGTGGTAAAATACCGTTCTAGGTGACGTTTGGCCATTTCCACCTGTGCCGAGGGAGAATAGAGAGAATCGGGCGGTAAATCTTCCTTGAGAATCGCTAAACTGGCTAATCCTGCCGCACCTCTGGCCCGCGCATTCCAGTTACTAACTGCCTCTCCATTCCATCCATCTTTGGGTGAACCACCTTTGAGAAGTTTTTTACTTTCACTGGATAACCAGCGAGTAATTTCCCGTTGGCGCTTTTCTCCCCAAAAATCATAACAAAGATCGTAGGCGAGAGCGACTCCAGCGACAATTGGCGCTTGTTCTAAGACTCTCCTTCCCGGATTTTTACGGGTTTTTTCGATAATTTCCCAGGCGGTTTCTGCTGATTTTCTATCTTGATTGAAAACTGCTAAAAAACAATGACCTGTGGCATGATAACCCCCATTAGGAACATAACCATCGTAATAAATTTTTTCCTGTAAACTGTTGTTTAATTGAGCGATAATAGTTTGACCGATGGGAGTTTTCGCTTTTTCTCTGAGATTAGTTAATTCTGACTTGCGAAAGATTAAACGGGGATGTTCTCGCGCTTGTAGGGGTTGATGATTAGGGACAGGATTAGGCCATAAAGGGGAAATTGTGCCATTAACTTTGTTTTGTAGTCTTCTTCCCCCTAAAGTGCCTTGATAACTGCCGATAAGTTGGTCTTGGTGGGGGACAATTTCGATATTATAGACAGCTTCCCTGACTTCCGCTTGCCAAGGGTGAGTTTGAATGTTCATTTTCACCTGTAATCGCCAAGCATTGTCTAATTTAATCGCTTTTACCGTACCTTGGTGATCCACTTCTTTATTGAATTTGGGTGCGTATCCCCACACCGACGGCTGACAAACAGCGTGATCGCAGCTTAAATCTAGGGTCAGATTTTGATAAACGGGTTTATCTTGCCACAGTTTCCAAACACCATGTTTCAGGGTTAAACGAAGGTTGCCGGTTAATAGTTGCGGATCGATGGTTTCCTGACTAGGTGCGCTTGTACCACCTAGCCAAAGTAAGGGAATTGCCGCTAAAAAAGGAGATATTTTCATAGTAAACAAGCGAGGGGAAATATAAGGTATTCTAGGAAGAATAATTTCCAAATAAATTGGTAAAATCGGCTTATTTCGCTTTTATCTTCTAAATTTACCCCGCGACTACGCCACCAAAGAAAAAGAAGTAGGAGCAGATGGGCGACAATGGCCAGAGGAGAATTAATTCCCGTTATCCCCAAGAGACCGACGGCAATCATCCCTGCATAACATAGAGAAATTGTCAATAGGGAAATTGTTAAGATTTTTTCTGGGCCGAGCAGGAGGGTAAAAGTGGTAATTTGGTAAATGCGATCGCCTTCTAGGTCAGGAACATCCTTGAAAATAGCGATCGCAACGGTGAAAACAAGAACAAAAGCTGTTAAAACCCAGACCGAGGGATAGATAGACTGATTTTGATTGATAACTGTGTTGTAGTGGCGAAAAAGACCTAAATTGACGATGACACCCCGGACGGTAAAAATACAGAAGGCGGACCAGAGGGGAAAGCGTTTTAAACGCACTGGTGGCAAGGAATAGGCAGTGCCGATGAGTAAACTAATCCCCACGGTGATTAACAGCCAAAAACCACCGATAAAAGCCAGTATAATTGCTAAAATACCGCTTAAAACCACGATTAACCGTCCTGTTAACCGAGAAAATTCGCCCTTGGCGAGGGGAAGCTGGGGTTTATTGATTTTATCGATGTCGATGTCTTCCAACTGATTTAAACCGACGATATAGACATTACCAGCAAGACAAGCGACCCAAGTGAGCAATAAAACCGACCAATGGCTAAAAAAATCGCTAATATTGCCCAAAGCAATTAAATAGAGACTTAAAACACTTAAAGAAGTGCCGATAATCGTATGGGGACGGGAAAATTTCCAGAGACTCCCTAACCAGTGGAGAAAGTTAGGCTGGGGATGGTTAACTGGAAGAAAAGGAGCTTGATTCATCAGACCTCTTGTAAAAATCAAAAATTGTCGTGGTTGGTGAGGAGTCAGTGGTCAGTAGTCGGTCGTCAGGAGAATTAAGAATGAATAATAATCAATTAAATGGTCTATTTAGATATTTTATGCCACTTAATCCTTATTTTTGACGTTTTTAAACCCTCAAAAATCAATTATGCAAGAGGTCGATCAAAAAAAATCAATCCGAGGACAAGTAATCTGTTAAAATGATAATCCAGACTCAAACCCTGTGGAGAGGTGGCAGAGTGGTTGAATGCGGCAGACTCGAAATCTGCTTTAGGGTAACACCTAACGTGGGTTCAAATCCCACCCTCTCCGTTGAACTGATAATTTAGTGCTGTCGTTCTCAGCCATAATTTTTGGTCAACTGTCTTAAGAGATCTAGCGTTGTCCTGGGTGGTTGGCGACTGGTAACTAAATTTAGACAACAAAAATCGACTTCTTCACTTTTTCATTGCCAGGGTCAAACCATCACCAATAGGAATAATACTGATATTGACCCGTTGATCCTGCTGAATTTTGGCATTAAGTGAACGGATAATTTTGGTGCGATTATCGGTGCTATCGGCCGCCGCTACTCGTCCCGACCAAAAAACATTATCGATGGCGATAATTCCGCCGCTTCTGACCAATTGTAACGCCCGTTCGTAGTAGGGATCATAATTACTTTTATCGGCATCGATAAAGACAAAATCAAAACTATTACTTTCTCCCCCGGCGATTAATTGATCTAAAGTCTCCAGGGCCGGGGCAATTCTTAAATCGATTTTATCGGCGACACCGGCCTGCTGCCAATAACGGCGGGCTATATTGGTATATTCTTCCCTTAGATCACAGGCGATCAGCTTGCCTTCTGGGGGTAAAGCTAAGGCCACCACTAGAGAACTATAACCGGTAAAAACCCCTATTTCTAGGGCTTTTTTCGCCCCGATCGCCTGTACCAAAAAAGCCATAAACTGACCTTGTTCGGGGGCAATCTGCATGACTGCTAGGGGTTGAGAGGCAGTTTCTTGACGTAATTGAGCTAAAATAGGAGATTCTCGCAGACAGATAGATTGATAATAGGAATAAAATTGTCGATCGAGTCCAAGAGTTTGATTAGCCATAAAAAAATTGCTAGTGGATAGAGTTATCGAGTAAAATTCTGGGTAATCTGAAGCTAGAGAGAGCGTATTGGTTGACCAAAAAGGAAGACTTGGCAGGAAGCAAATCATGATGAAACCCGACTCGGATCATCTCTTTAACGAGGATCTCGAACAGCTGTTAGAGAGTTTAGAAGACAAAGACGCCGACGGTGACGAGGCTCTAGAGGAACTTTTTGGCGATAGTATCAATTGGGAAGAATCCGCCACTAATAATCTTTATTCTACCCGTGAGCCGGCTGCCAAGGCGGAACTGGAAGATGGGGATGATCTCGCATCTCTGCTGCTAGAAGATGCAGCAGTTCCAGACTCAGAAGCAATTATAGCCATCAGCCACCCCAATTTTTACGACAGCCTCGAAGACTTAGAAGCTTTTCTGGAAAAACCCACGCCACCGGCGCAACCGCCACTACCAGACATCTTTGAATCCCTAGAGGCCTTCCTCTGGGAATCCCCAGCAGTGGACCTGGTGGCTGCGGTGGAACCTCTGACAGGGTTAGAATCACTGGAAATTGCCCCAGAAAGCCTCCTAGAGGATGAATTCAAGGATTTAGAAAAACTCCTCGAAGAAACCAATCAGGTGATGGCAGCAAATCCGGCGGCCAGTGTCAGTGCGCCAGTCGGGTCAAAAAACCTGCGTCCCCTTGTCAGTAAAGCTTTTGAACAGACGATGCGGGTGCCGATCAAACAATTGGATAACCTCAGCAATCTGATCGGGGAACTGGTGGTTAAACGCAATCGCCTTGAAGAGGAACAGGATCGCCTGCGTCTCTTTTTAGATAATTTGCTAACCTGCGTCCAACATCTGGGTGATGTGGGCAGTCGGATGCAGGATCTCTATGAAAGAAGCCTCCTAGAAGGGGCTTTACTGGCTAGTCGCAATTCCGGTGGTGCCATCGGTTACGGTAGAGTTCAGGGAGAAAATCAGGGGGATTCGGCCATGGCCGGCGAACTAGATGCCCTAGAGATCGACCGTTTTACCGATTTCCATTTATTATCCCAAGAGATGATCGAATTGATCGTACGAGTGCGAGAATCGGCCTCTGATCTTCAATTTGTCGTCGATGAAACCGATCAGGTGACGCGCAGTCTGCGACAGGCCACCACCCAACTACAGGAAGGGATGACCAAATCGCGCATGGTTCCCTTTAGTCAAGCCGCCGATCGCCTACCCCGGGCAATTCGCGATATTTCCCTGAAACTCGATAAACAAGCCAAATTAAAAGTGGAAGGGGGTGATGTTCTCATCGATAAGATGATCCTCGAACATCTCAATAGTCCCATGACCCATCTGGTCAACAATGCGATCACCCACGGCATTGAATCACCCCAAGAACGCATGGCCAAAGGGAAACCTGCCCTCGGTACCATCTCTGTCCGGGCATTCCTACAGGGGAATCAAACCGTGATCACCGTTGGTGATGATGGGGCCGGTATTGATGCTGATCAGGTGAAACGCAAGGCGATCGAAAAAGGCCTGATCGGCGATCAGGAAGCTGAACACCTCAGTCCCCAAGAAGTCTATAAACTCCTCTTTCACCCCGGTTTTAGTACCAAAGATCAGGCCGATGATTTTGCTGGTCGTGGGGTGGGTTTAGATGTGGTGCAGACCAGTTTAATCGATGTGCGCGGGACCGTTACTATTGACTCGGTACTGGGCAAAGGAAGCACTTTTACCATCCGTTTACCCCTAACCCTGAGTATCTGTAAGGCCCTCTGTTGTGTTAGTAATCATGCGCGCATCGGGTTCTCCATGGACGGAGTGGAAGATATGAAGGATTTCCGGTCCAGCGATATCCAAATCGATCGGGAGGGACGGCGCTGCGTTGTCTGGCAAAATACTTTACTACCCTTCCAACCCTTGAGCGAATTGCTTTCCTACAATCGGCAACTAAGTCGCGGTAGTTTTTATACTGGCAAACAGGAGCAAGACTCTTTTTCGATCGTGATCCTGCGCGGTGGTAATAATCTCCTCGCAGTAAAGGTGGATCAAGTGATCGGTGAACTGGAAATCGTCATCAAACAGATCGAAGGACCGATTCCGAAAACGGCTGGGATTGCTGGGGCGACGGTTTTGGGCGATGGTACGGTAATGCCGATCGGCGATGTGTTAGAGTTAATCGACATCGCCAGGGGTCGTCTGCGTACCGATAACGGTGGTCTTTGGCACCAACCTGCCCCCCCCGTAGCGGTGAAAACTAGCCAAAAATCGGGGGCTATGGTTCTGATTGTCGATGATTCGATTACTGTCCGGGGATTGCTCTCTTTAAGCTTTAGTAAAGCCGGTTATCGTGTGGAACAGGCCCGGGATGGTCAAGAAGCTTGGGAAAAATTACGCGGCGGTTTGCCCTGTGATATCGTTTTCTGCGATATCGAGATGCCCCGCATGAATGGCCTAGAATTACTGTATAATTTGCAAAAAGACCCCCGATTAGCGTCGATTCCCGTGGCTTTATTGACTTCCCGAGGAGCGGAACGTCATCGTCAGGTGGCGGCGACATTAGGAGCTAGTGGTTATTTTACCAAGCCCTACACGGAAAGAGATTTACTCTCGGCGGCTGAAAGAATGATTGCGGGGGAAGTGTTACTAGCTAATAGTATTAAAGCGACTCGTAATCAGCCTTTATCCCCCGATGCAACGATTATTGACAGTAATCCCGCTAATTTCTTTGCACAATCGACTCCTCGGGTCTTGATTGTCGATGATTCGGTAACGGCGCGGGAAATGTTAGCGATTTCTTTGGTTAAAGCTGGTTATCGCATTGAAAAGGCCCGAGACGGTTTAGAAGCATGGGAAAAATTACGGGCTGGATTAGCTTGTGATCTGATTCTCTGCGATCTCGAAATGCCTCGCCTGAATGGGTTAGAATTGCTCTCTCGTCTGCAAAAGGATGAACAACTTCAGAGGATACCAGTAGCGATGATTACCTCGCGAGGGTCGCAAAAAATGCAGCATCTCGCCGCTGCTAAAGGGGCAAAAGGTTATTTTGTCAAGCCCTATATTGAGGATGTTTTACTGTCGGCAGCCCAACGTTTAATCGCTGGTGAGGTGTTAATCCAAAAAGACAGTCCCGCGGATTAGCTTAGGTTAACTTGCTAATTTGAATTTGTTTTCTGGAAAATCATTAAATGTTGTTGGGGCAAAGTCTCGATGATTTCTTCTGGCAGTAAACCGATAGCGGCCATTTCTTTTTCTACCTGTCTGCGGGTCATTTTATGAAGGGCCTTGATGGGAATCAGGGGATTTTCACGACGGTATTCTACTAATGCCACCCTACCATCGGGTTTTAAGGATTTGACCAGATTCTCCATCATCTCGCGGGGAGAGGAAAACTCGTGATAAGCATCGACCATTAAAGCTAAATTGATCGCATTTATAGGCAATTTGGGATCGGTTTCTGTGGCGAGAATTGTGGTTATATTCTTCACTTGATTTTCCTCGGCTAAAAAATCAATTGCCCCTAACATTTCTGGTTGCACATCGACAGCGAAAACTTGTTCTACTAAATTCGCCATAGGAAAACTCAAATAACCTGTCCCCGCGCCGATATCTGCCACTAGGTCTGTGGGTTTTAAATGTAGTGCGGTGATCAGATCATCGGGTTTTTCCGTGAAACGGCGACTAGGACGTTCTAACCATAACATTTCCTGGTGTCCCATGACTTTAGCGATTTCCCGTCCTAGATAAAATTTACCGATACCATCGCGACTATGAAGCGATCGAATCTGATAATATTCCTCTTGCGCTAAAACTGAAGCATCGTAGGTAAGATTTAATAATCCGAAACCGCAAAAAACCACTATTAGAAACGAGACAATTAAGAAAAATTTTTGCTTAAACAGCATCGGGATTAAAAACGGTGGGCTAGAAAAAATAAATTCCCCGTCCGGGACAGGGAAAAAATCCGTCTTGATCAACAAAACAATTAATCCAAAAATCCCATTAAAGTTTCGGGATCATCGATTTCATTGGAAGCAACGGGACGATTACCCATGACTGTATAAGTTTCGCTAATGTGCAGATGACTGAGAGCGATCGGACGATTGCCAGAAATCGCTAGAGTGCTACTGACTTCCATACCACTAGAGCCGACAGGACGCAATCCACCGACGGAAGAATAGGTACTAACCACTTTCAGGTGGCTAACTTCCACGGGACGGCCCCCTGGTAACATTTCATCTTCCGTGAAGTGAAGATGGCTAGTACCAACAGGACGATTTTCGGGTAAGCGATGTTCAGGTTGATAGAATTTTAAGGCTTTGGAAGCCGATTCAGCGTTGTTTTTCACCGAAAGGGCGACCACTTCTTTATCTTTGGCGGTTTTAGCCGTAGTAGCTTTACCGCGTGGGCTGCTGGTCTTTTCTTCTGTGGTTGCTGGGGTTTGAGTCCCGTTCGTTTCTAGATTTTCCACCGTCATAACCTGATACTCCTTTCCGTTAATAGCTTCGGGGAAACGATAAGATTTAAGTTTAGGGTATTCTCGAAGACTTTTAATCTTTTTTTAAAATCCTCTCTAATATTAAGATACATCTTTCTTTCCCAAAACCCTATAAGTGTTGGTAATTTGATTGATAATTTATTTTGCCTGTTCTCTACACCCAGCCGCTAATGACCGCTTTTCAACTACAAGCACCCTTTCAACCCACTGGGGATCAACCGGCAGCGATCGATAAATTAGTAGATTCCCTGCAAAACCGGCAGCGTTTCCAAACCCTCTTAGGGGCAACCGGCACCGGCAAAACCTTCACCATTGCCGCCGTCATCGAGAAAATCGGCAGGCCTACCCTCGTTCTTGCCCATAATAAGACCCTGGCGGCCCAATTATGCAACGAATTGCGGCAATTTTTCCCCAATAACGCCGTGGAATACTTTATCAGCTATTACGACTACTATCAACCGGAGGCTTACATTCCTGTCAGCGATACCTACATCGAAAAGAGTTCTTCAATTAATGATGAGATCGATATGCTGCGCCATTCGGCCACGCGATCGCTGTTTGAACGCAGGGATGTGATCGTCGTCGCTTCCATTAGTTGTATTTATGGTTTAGGAATGCCGGCGGAATACCTAAAAGCGGCGATTTCCTTAACAGTTGGTCAAGAGTTCGACCAAAGGCAATTATTACGGGCCTTGGTGTCAGTGCAGTACAATCGCAATGATTTAGAGTTAACTCGCGGTCGTTTTCGTCTGAAGGGCGATATTTTGGAAATTGTTCCCGCTTACGAGGATCGGGTTATTAAAATTGATTTTTTTGGCGATGAGATTGAAAGTATTCGTTATCTCGATCCCCTGACGGGGGAAGTTTTGCAAAAATTAGAGCGAATTAGTATTTATCCGGCCCGTCACTTTGTTACCCCGGAGGAGCGTTTAGAGGTGGCCTGTCGGGATATTAAAACCGAGTTAGATAACCGTTTATTGGAGTTAGAAAAAGCGGGCAAATTACTGGAAGCGCAACGTTTGGACCAACGGACTCGTTATGATTTAGAAATGTTGCAGGAAGTGGGTTATTGTAATGGCGTGGAAAATTATTCGCGGCATTTAGCGGGTAGATTAGCGGGGGAACCGCCGGAATGTTTGGTGGATTATTTTCCCCAAGATTGGTTATTAGTTGTGGATGAATCTCATGTTAGTGTGCCGCAAATTCGCGGGATGTATAATGGCGATCAATCACGAAAAAAAGTTTTGATCGATCATGGGTTTCGTTTACCCAGTGCTGCGGATAATCGTCCTTTGAAGTCGGAAGAATTTTGGCAGAAAGTTAATCAATGTATTTTTGTTTCGGCTACTCCGGGAGATTGGGAATTAGAACAGTCAGAAAATCGCATTGTTGAACAAATTATCCGACCGACGGGAGTTTTAGATCCAGAGATTTTTGTGCGACCAACCGAGGGACAAGTGGATGATTTATTAGGGGAAATTAAGGAGCGAGTGCAGTTAAATGAACGGGTTTTGATTACCACTTTAACTAAACGCATGGCGGAAGATTTAACCGAATACTTGCAAGAAAGGGGAATTAAAGTTAGATATCTACATTCAGAAATTCAATCAATTCAACGGATTGAAATTATCCAAGACCTGCGAGAAGGGGTCTTTGACGTGCTGATCGGGGTAAATTTGCTTCGCGAGGGGTTAGACCTGCCGGAAGTGTCTTTAGTGGCGATTTTAGACGCAGATAAGGAAGGATTTTTAAGGGCTACCCGCTCTTTAATTCAAACTATCGGCCGGGCCGCTCGTCATATTCGCGGTCAGGCAATTCTTTACGGAGATAATCTCACCGATAGTATGATTAATGCGATCGAAGAAACCAAGAGACGGCGCGCTATTCAAGAGGAATATAACCAAAAACATGGGATTATTCCGCAACCGATTGTTAAAAGGTCGAGTAATTCAATTTTGGCTTTTCTGGATATTTCCCGTCGCCTAAATTCCCAACAATTAGAGCAGGTTTGTGAGAATATAGAAGAGCTTTCTTTGGAACAAATTCCCGAATTAATTCAACAACTAGAAGCGCAAATGAAAGAAGCGGCGAAAAATCTAGAATTCGAGTCAGCAGCTAAATATCGTGATCGGATTAAGCAATTACGAGATAAGTTATTAAATCATGTTTAGATAAACCTATGACTAGATTTATTCATGACCAGTTTGCCAAAGATTATCTCGAAGAATTATTATCTTCTCTGGGAGAGGTAAAATCGGCACGGGTTGTACGAGGAGAAGTACGAGAAATCGATGTCTGGTTTTCACCCCAGATTCTCGATAATAATCCTAGAGAACTGCTGGGATTACTGGGAAAAATGGCGATTAATCCCTGTTTATTTGAACCCTTTCGTAATCCTGTCACCGCTACAGAAATTAGAACTTGTCTGTTAAAACTATTGGAAGTGGAAGGGGAAATTAATCGTCAAGCAAATCGTCAGAAAACGAATCTTAACGATGGGGAAATCCCCCGTCTCTGGATTTTGACTCCCAGTGCTTCCTCGCAACTGTTAGGAGGATTCGGAGCTAAATTAGATGAGGAGAATTGGGGGGAAGGTATCTATTTTTTGGCTCCCTCTTTACGCACGGCAATCACCGTTATCCATCAATTACCCCCAACAGAAGCAACTCTCTGGTTAAGAATTTTAGGCCGGGGAAAAGTACAAGCAAGGGCGATCGATGAGTTAGAATCGTTACCAGAGGACCATCCTTTTCGGGTAAATGCTCTAGAATTATTATTAAACTTGAGAACTTCTTTAACTAACGATCAAGAGCTTGAACAGGAGGACAGAGAGTTAATTATGAGATTATCACCTTTATACACTTCCCGTCTTCAGGAAGAACTGGATGCTGGCCGTCAACAAGGTCTTCAACAAGGTCTTCAACAGGGTCTTCAACAAGGTCTTCAACAAGGTCTTCAGCAAGGAGAACGTCTGGTGGTAGAAAATTTATTGAAAGCTCGTTTTGGTAGTTTAGACCCAGATTTGTCCCTAATCATCGATCGCATTTTATTATTACCAGTGGAGGAGTTTACCCCTTTAATAATTAATTTATCTCGCACAGAATTAATTGCCCACTTTTCTAATTAAAAGCATAACTCAATCCTTTGATGATACTGGATTTTAAAATTGGCTGATTAACCAGAGCAGTCAATTTTCTGGGCAAATTCGGGGATATTGAGGATCGTTCTGGAACCAGCATCAGCTTTTTTTGCTAATTTGTGGCCAATTAGCGGCAATTTAGCTCTGATGACCTGAGAATAGCTTTTCTAAAGCTTCCTTCAAGGTTGGTTCCATGACAATTTTATTTTGATAAGCAACTGTTACTCTAGCGATTGTCGGGACACTATTTTGGTCTGCCACTAGATACAAAGGTTCTACATAAAGCAGCGATTGTTCAATGGGAATAATTAATAGGTGTCCTTGCAAAACTTTAGAACCGTCCCGATTCCAAAGGGAAATCTGTTGAGAAATATCTGGATCTTGGTTAATTAAAGCCTCAATTTGATTCGGTCCGTACACTAACCTTTGTTTAGGAAATTGATAGAGTAATAACTTACCATACTCTCTATCGTCTGAACGCGCCGCTAACCAAGCGATTAAATTTTGCCGACTAGAGGGAGTATAGGGATGGAGGAGAATAAATTCTTCTTTGTCGGAATCGGGCAGTTTCATGATTAAATAATAGGGTGATACAGCCTGGGGTTCCGTGCCGTAAATTTCTAGGGGAATTTCCCATTGATCCTCCCGATTATAAAATACTTGCGGATCGGTCATGTGATAGGTTAATAATCTTTCTGCTTGGGTACTAAATAAATCTTCGGGATAACGGATATGACTGCGGAGAGTTTTCGGCATTTCTGCTAAAGATTTAAAGAGATGAGGAAAGATTTTACTCCACGTCTGAATGATTGGATCATTTTCATCGGCAACATAGAAATTGACCGTTCCATGATAGGCATCCACTACCACTTTGACCGAATTGCGAATATAGTTAAATTTATCTTTCCCCGGGTCAGAATAGGGATAGCGATCGCTGATAGTATAAGCATCAATAATCCAATGTAATTTACTACTACTATCGCCCACATCTGCCGCTACTAAATAGGGGTTGCGATCATAATTTAAAAAAGGGGCAATAGTTTGCACGCGATTTTGGATATCACGACGCATTAATAAGCGAGTTTCGGGAGTAAAATCTTGGCTAAATAACATTTGCCAATCCCGCAGATAAAGGGCAAATAGCCAACGTCTCCACCCCGTACCCACTAGGATTCCTCCCTTACCATCGTAGGTATTATAGACATTTCCATCCCCGCTAGGAAAATCCAATTCTTCTACGGTGGTGGGAGTCATCACATAATTATTAGTTAATTCCCCGTAGTAAATGCGGGGTTTACCAATGGGAATACTATAATCAATTAATTCGCTAGAGGTTTGTAGGGCCCCTTCGTCTTTATTTGTGCCGATATCTTTGACAAAATAGTAGGGTAAACCCCCGGCAGCCACTAAATTAACTGGGGAAAGAGTGAACCCATAACCGTGGGTATAAACGAGATGTTTATTCACCCAAGTGTTAGCAGAAGTGGGAACCGCACTATAATCTAATTCTCTAGCGGCAATAATTGTCTGTTGTTTTTCAGATATTTGACGTTCTTCGATTTTTTCAGGCAATCCTACTCGTACCCGATAGCGATCAATATCAGCATCGGGGAATTTATAATATAAGCGAATTTGCTGTAATTGTCGGTTAGTTTCTAGCAGTGGTTTGGTGTCCCAAAGACGAATATTATCGATAGTTAGATGGTTTCTCTCTAAAACTTCGGCATTTAATTCGGCCTGTGGATCGAAAACTTGGGCATCAATTCTATCTAAGGAAAAAGCCGCTCTTGTGGATTGAATACTTCTTTCGATATAGGGTCTTTCTCTCACTAATTCATTCGGTTGTACGACAGTTCTTTGCAATAGTCCACTGATAATTGTGCCACTTATCCAAACAATTAAATAGAGAAATACAGGAACTAAGTAGGGGAAAAATACCAACTTTTTCTTAGTATTTTTGTATAACTTGCGACGGTCTTTTTTACCAAATAATGCTTTTTCTCCTAACCATATAGAGGTTATTCCTGCAATAATTCCCAGAATAATTTCAATAAATTGACCAACATGAACATCGATATAACCCGCACCATAAACTACCCCTTCTGGAGAATAAAGTAGCAGGTAACGCTGAATAATATGGTGTAATACTAGCAGCCCCATTAACCCACTCCACAGGGCGTATAAATGACGCAGTTGCGGACGGGAAAATCCCATAAATTTTCCCTGAGAAAGACTATCAGCCGAAAAAAGATAGGTTAAAATAACAGCAAAAAGAGTATATATTCCCACACCAGTGAGCCATAATTCTAGTAACTGCCACAGGGGTAATTGAAAGATGTAAAAACCTAAATCATTCCCGTATTGAGGATCGTTAATATTGAAAGGAACACCATAAAAATATTTTAAAAAATTCGCCCACTGCCCAGCAATAATAAAAGATAGCATGACAGTGAATACTATAGATATTATTCGCAAAAAATACTCGGTTTTAATTAATAATCCCAAGACTAAAAAAGCGATAATTAACCCTTGCCACAAATTACTGGAAATATCAGTTAATACTTGCCTAATCCAAACTATTTCCAGAGGAGAACTTAGGGAAGAACTAAGGTTAGGGAGATTAAAATCTGGTGTCCAGAGACTGAGGGCTAGTTTACTGTAATACAATAACATTGACCCGATCCAAGCTCCAATTCCCGTGGCGATAATCAAAAGGCCGAGTAAATTAATACTAGGAGATTGAGGACTAAGAGGATAACTATCTTCCCGGGGTTTTTGCCAACGAAAACGCTGGGCTAAACGTAAATTAGTAAAAATAAAGAGTAGAGAAAGAATCGCACTTCCCCAACCTAATCCTAGTTGCCAAGATAATTGTTTCAGGAAAGTGTTTAAATAACCCATCTCGGTAAACCAGAGGCTATTGGCTACCACTAATACCCCCAACTGCCCGATCACAAGGCAGCCGAGAAACAGTAAAATAGGTTTAGCGATCGAGCTTCGGTTATGTCTGATCAGCATGGATAAAGTGATAAAAGAGAGTCTTCTTTCATTCTAGCGATTTTAGTTTCTCCCTGCTGCTTTTTCTTAATTTAAAGATAAACTTAAGAAACTATAGCCGGGTTAGGGCAATAATTTAGCTGAAAGTCAGCAATTTTCCCTAATTTTAGCGAGGATTAGCAGACTGGAGTATTTCTCGAAAAATCCTGCGTCGATAGGAAGGAGATTCATTACTCATATTCCATAAAGTTTCGTAGAAAAAGAAAGAAACACCAAAATTTTGTTGTCTCGATTTTTCCACTTGTTGAGTAATATTAACCATCGGAATCGGACGACCTTTTAAACCAGATAAAATCCCAATAGCCACGGGGATAGATTCTCTAGCTTGCTGTAATTCTGGTTGCGATAATTCCCAGTCAAAGGCGTTCATATCAGTTCGATACACTTGTATTATTAACTCATCAATCAAGTTTTTTTGCTGCCATTTTTGCCAATCTAAAAGATAGGATTCTAGGGAGAAAGTGTAGGGATTAGGAGATAGGGAAATAATCGCTCTAGGTTGGTGCTTTTTAATCGTCTGGGCTAAAGTATTCATATAGTCAGTAATTTTATCGGCCCGCCATTGAATCCATGCTTTATCTTGGTAATCTTGCGGTGGTAATTGTCCCGAATGTTCCCTTTGATAGAGTTTAATCGTGGTTTCATCATAGCCAAAATCGGCGGGATAACCAAAATGATCATCAAACTGAATTCCTTCTATATCGTAGTTAGTAATAATCTCGCTGACTAAATCCGTAATAAAGTTTTGTACTTGCGGATGTAAGGGATTTAACCACACCCGTTGATGCACTTTTCCTTCCCACCAAATCACACTTTTATCCTGTCTTTGGGTTAACCAATCGGGATGTCGTTTTGCTAATTCTGAATCCGCAGGAGCCATAAAACCAAATTCAAACCAGGGAATAATTCTTAATTTTTTCCGATGACCTTGGCTAATTATTTCCTCTAAAAAGTCGCGATTTTTTAAAGATTCATGGGGATCGATCGCTCGTCCAGTAACTTTTTCTGCTACCCTAGAAGGATAGAGTGTATAACCCCAATTCCAGACCGTGGGATAAATAGTGTTAAAGTTTAAATCGGCCAACCTATCAAGGGCATCTTTTAGGGTTGCTGGTTTAAATAATACCTCACTATCGATATTAGTTAACCAAACTCCACGAATTTCGGGGTTTTCTTGGGTTTGATTGGTCGATTGTGCGGGAAAATTAAAGGTTATCGTCATGATAAAAGCAAAGATAATTAAAAATATTAACCAGCTTATTTTCCCGTATCTTTGACTATAAATCACTAAACTATCGGCGAAATTATTAAAGGTTTTACTGATTTTATTCATAATGGGAAGTGGGGAAGTGGGGAAGTGGGGAGGTGGGGAGGTGGGGAGGTGGGGAGGTGGGGAAATTGAACTACAACCCTAAAACCCCAAAACCCCAACCCCTAAAATCTATCTCCTGCCTGCTGCTGACTGCCTCCTGACTGTTAAAATAACTAAATTATCTCTCTAAATTGCGAGGATCTAGGGCATCGCGTAAACCATCACCGAGTAAATTAAAAGCTAAAACGGTGAGAATAATTAACAAAGCAGCTGGCCAAATTAACCAGGGTTGTAGAACAATAATTGAGGCATTGGTAGCCAGAGAAAGCATATTTCCCCAACTAGGATCTGGTTGTTGAATTCCCAAACCAATTAAACTTAAAACCGATTCGGCCACGATAAAACCAGGCACGGCTAACGTAGCAGAAATAATGATATAACTGGCAGTTTGGGGCAGCACATGACGCAGAATAATATAAAGGGGTTTTGCTCCCATAGCTTTAGCGGCCTGAATAAATTCCTGTTCTTTCAGGGATAAAACTTGACCGCGAATTACCCGCGCTAATCCCGACCAACTGATAAAAGAAGTAATCAGGACGATTAATAAAAAGCGTTGGGTGCTGGTTAATCCTGCGGGTAAAACGGCCGCTAGGGCCACGAGTAAATATATGCCGGGGATAGTCATTAAAACTTCCACAAAACGCATTAAAATCGCATCTAACCAACCGCCAAAATAGCCAGAAACGCCACCGACAAATAAACCGATAGGGAAAGAAATTAAAATCCCGACCAAACCGATAAATAAACTAATTCTGCCCCCGAAAATCAAGCGACTAAAACTATCGCGTCCCGATTCGTCAGTTCCCAATATATTGATTCTACCATCGCCGATGACTCCGAACAGATGGAGATCAAAAGGGATACCGGGGAATAAAGTTACTTCCTGCCATTTTGGCGGCAAAGGTAGGCGAATTTGACCGAAATTATAGGTTTCACCCTTAACCAAGAGACGCAGCGGCAAGGGTTTGTTAAAATCTCTCATTAGCTTCCGCTCACCAGTTTCTATATTAATAGCACTTTGAGTGGTGGGATAGACGTGGGGGCCAATCCACTCACCCTTGTTACTTCCCGACTGCGAGCGCCAAAAGATTTGGGTGGGGGGTAGGAGAGACTGACCGGGTTGGGAGGAGTAGGGAGAGTAGGGAGCGACAAAATCCGCCGCCATTACGCTTAAATAGAAGATTAACAGTAAAACTGCTCCCCAACGGGCGAGAGGATTATCTTTGAGTTTGTGCCACCAGTCCATAGGCGATGAGGTCAATAGGAGAGTTAATCTTTATTTTGCTAGTCTGATTGCTACAATTTATCATACCAACAAAAAAGCTGTCTAATGTTTATTAATCCCCTTGTTTATGAGAAATCCTCTGTCTATCGTCAAGATTTTGAGACAGCGCAACCGTTTAAGCATTTGGTCATCGATAATTTTTTAGTTGGGGAGCAAGCGCAAATTTTGCTGGAAAATTTTCCCAGTTTTAAGCCGCAAAAAGCCATTAGTGAGTTAGGAAAAGTTGGCGGGAAGGCGGTTAATGAGGATTTAATCGGTTTAGGGGGTGTTTATCAAGAGTTTGGCCGCTACGTTCAAGCTCAAGAGTTTTTAGAGTTAATTTCCGAATTAACCGGTGTTGATAATTTAATTCCAGACCCTAGTTTTTATGGGGGTGGAACCCACGAAAATTTACAGGGTCAAGAATTAGACCCTCACATTGATTTTAACCTCGATGAGCGTCATTGGTATCATCGCCGCTTGAATTTATTAATCTATTTAAATCCCCAATGGCAAGCAGATTGGGGAGGTAATCTAGAGTTACATTCCAATCCACGTCAACCGGAAGAAAATCAGATTAAATCTTTTGTACCTATCTTTAATCGTTGTCTTATTTTTGAAACCAATGAATATTCATGGCATGGATTTTCTCAGATTAATTTACCAGAAAATAAACGGCATTTATCGCGTAAATCTCTGTCTATCTATCTCTATACCAAAGAACGTCCAGACCAGGAATTATCACCATCTCATACAACTTTTTACATCCCGCGCCCGCTGCCAGAAAATATTCAACCCTATCAAGTTTTAAGCTCAGAAGATTACCAACAAATTAAAATTTTACTGAAAAGACGGGATGATTTAATTCGTTTTTATCAAGATAGAGAACTGAAAGAATCTCAGGATTTAGTTAGTTTAAAATCCCATATTAAGCGCTATCTATCCCTCCAATATCCTCGCCTATGGAAAATTATTAAAAGTTTACTCCGTTGGCGAAAGTGACCTGAGAAAAAATCCCTACTTTCCAATCAGAGAGAGTAGGGAATAATCAAAAAAACTAAGTGGGAACTTAGCCTAATAACTGGGTAGCACGGGCAGTTAAAGCATTGGCAGTCAAACCATTATAGGCCATAATTTCCCCGGCACTGGCGGTGGTTTCTCCCCGTTTCCAAGCGAAGACATCCCGACGCGCATTACTGCGTAACATAATCGGTTCTAACATGGCGCTTGTACCACCGGTTACTCCGATTAAAGCATCACCGGCAAAGAGACTGTCAAAACCAGCATCATCGAGGAAATTATTATCAGCTGCCGAGCTAGTTTCACTCATCACATCGCTAGGACGGTAGAGACGACGGGGATTAATTACCGAGACGATTTTTACACCGATTCCCGCTGCTTCTAACTGTTGTGCAGACTCAAAGACGGGTAATAAAGTCATATCACCAATGACGGCAAAAACAACTTTTTTACTGCCTTCCGATTCGTGGAGAATTACGCCGCCTTTTTCTAAAGCTTGACGGGTTTGCTCAAAAGTGGTTCGTACCGGTAAAGGCGATTTACTAGCGGTGATTGTAATGCCTTTATTGATAGTTCCTAAAGCCCATTCATAACAGACTTGAATACTGTTAGCATCGCAGGGAAAGAGAGGAAAAATATTGCCATTTCGCATCATAGCGGCGAAATAATTTTCAATCTCTGGGCGTTGGTGTGTCCAACCATTACGCCCTTGCTCTAAGGCTCCAGCGGTGAATAAAGTAATAGTAGAAGGGGTGGGACGACGTAACTCGGCCATCGCTTGGGTTACAGTCTGCCAAATCGGTAAACCATTGATAGCAAAAGACTCGTAGGAACACCATAAAGTCCGCGCTCCCAAGAGAGATAAAGCGACGGCTAATCCAGCACAGGCATCCTCGCTTAAAGGCTCATAAACTTGACCGTTAGGTGCTTGGAAATAGGTATCATCGCTGGTGGGGTGAATAATCTTTAAACCGACGTTAATATTATTAATTCCCGAAGCGGCATTACCATCAGCATTAGTGACAACAAAATTGGGGTCAGCTTTACCCACAGCTACCACTAATTCCCCCATGGCAGTGGTGGCCACTTTTTTATCACCACCCACAGTATATTCCGTCATCGGTAAGGTTCCTAAATCCGGCAGCGGGAAGACTTTTTCCGTCACCACTGTTTCCACTGCCGGACCGCCTCCAGAGCGCTCGAAATTAGTACGAACAATTGCCCAAGCTTCAGGGGGTAAAGCGCGTTCTTGTAAGGCACTAACGATATAATCTTTTTCTAAAGAATCGCCGGGATAAAGATTATGGGAAGCCGCTCCCCGTTTGTGAACTCCCGCCCCTTTAAGTTGTTTAATAATGATAACGGTTAGTTTGCCTCCTAAAGCTAATTGGGCGGCTTTATCCGTGGCCATTAACACCGCTTTCATGAACTCCAGACGCTGGTTAAAAGAGAATTTGGTGCTATCTACATATTCCCCATTTTGATGAGCATTATCGAAGTCTTTGGCATTAATGAGAATCACTTCCTCGAAACCATTACCGCGCCAATAGGCTTCCATTTCGGCGTTAGTTTTCAGGGACACCATGCTATGGTGTTCTTGGGAATAGCCATTCCAGACTAAAATCGGCAGAAAATTGGTAATTTCAGGGTAAGCAGTGTGAAAATGACCAAAACTACTCATAATATACGGTTCTCCTAAACCACCATCCCCGATAGTCACAGGGAAAAGGGTATTAGGGTGTAATTTGGCCGCCGCCATGGCGAAATGTTGGCCTTGGCCCAAAGGACCAGCCGGCCCGAGCAGTCCAGGGATTTGTCCGGAAAGATGCCCTAAAAGTCCGTGTTTTTCCCGAAAACGTTCTCCCAATTCCCTGACGTTGCTGATGCCCATGGCTTCGAGAGAGCGATCGAGAAAGACGTTACTATAAAAACCGGGGGCATGATGGCCCACTTCGGTGAAAATATTTTTCTGGCCTAACATCATCAAAGAGGCAATTACGTCGGCAGCGCTGGCAAAACCGCCGGGGTGTCCCGATTCTTTGGTAGCGGTGATTTGTAGGGTGAGGTAACGCAAAGCATCGGCGGCTAGGAGGGTTTGATAGATAGCATTCGGGTCATTAGCGGCAATAATAGCGGTTTTTCCCTCAGCGATAGCGGCTTTTCCTGCATATTTATCAAATTCGGGTAAGGAACCCCCAAAATATTTTATTCCTTGACAAAAATCGGGAATTGTGCTAGTAGCTGTCATAAAATTAATATACCCCTTTACATACAGGCAATCGTTAAAACTATCTTACAGTTAGCGGTAACTCTCGTTAGATGCGATATTACAGGGGGTTTCCATAGGCGATCGACTATTTGTGCTACACTGATCGCCAATGTTAACGATAAAATTAATCCTATTGATCATGTTAAATAGCAACCAATTACAGGATTTAATCAGTAAATCCCTACGTTATCTATTAATTATCGGCACTATTGCCCCCCTAACTTCCTTAGAGGCTCGCCCAGTCCAAGCCACTCCTCCGAGTAGTCCTGCACCCGCTCAAGAGGCGATTGCTCCTATCCCCGCAGAAAGCAAAGAGTACACCCTAGGAGAAGGAGATAAAGTCCGCGTCACCGTCTACCAAGTCGCGGATTTAAGCGGCGATTTCCTTGTTTTAGCCGATGGAACCCTGACTTTACCTCTGATTGGTAGCGTCAAAGTGGAGGGAATGACCGTCACCGAAGCCGGCCAAACCTTGGCCAAACGTTACACCACCTATCTCAAACGTCCCGTGGTTACTGTTAGCATTCTCACTCCCCGGCCTCTGCAAATCGCCATCGCGGGGGAAGTCAATCGTCCGGGTACTTATACAATTAACCCCGAACAAAGCCAAAAAACGCCCCTATTGACCGAAATAATCCGGCAAGCGGGGGGAGTGACTACGGTGGCCGATATTGGTCAAGTTCAAATCCGACGCAACCTCAAGGGACAAGAACAGCTAATTCAAGCGAATCTCTGGCAATTAATCCAAAAAGGCGATACAACCCAAGATATTAGCCTCAGAGATGGCGATAGCATCGTTATTCCCACTAAAACGACCCTTAGCGTCGGGGAAGTCAATCAATTAGCCGATGCCAATTTTGGACTAGATAGCGATCGAGAAATTAATGTTACTGTGGTGGGAGAAGTTTATCGTCCGGGGTCCCATCGTATTGTCCCCACTGCCAACAATAACAATAACAACAATAATGACCAAGATCGCGGCGGCACCAGGAAACCGGCCCGACTAACCCAAGCTATCCAACAAGCGGGGGGCATCAAACCTCTGGCCGATATCCGACAGGTACAAGTGCTGCGTTATACTCGTGACGGTTCCCAGCAGAAAATCCCCGTAGATCTCTGGAGTTTGCTCGATAAAGGTGATATGACCGGCGATATCTTTCTTCAAGAAGGTGATACGGTGATTATCCCCACCGCTACTGAAATCTCGGCCAAGGAATCAGAAACCCTAGCATCGGCTAGTTTTGCCCCTAAAACTATTAACGTGAAAGTGGTCGGGGAGGTGAAAAAACCGGGGACAATTGAAGTTCCTCCCAATACCCCTCTCAATCAGGCAATTTTAACCGCAGGAGACTTTGATAAGCGTCGCGCCAATCAGTCCACAGTGGAATTAATTCGTCTCAATCCTAACGGGACCGTCACCAAAACCTCAATTAACATCGATTTTTCCCAGGGTATCAACGAGAAAACTAACCCGATTCTCCGCAATAATGATGTGGTTGTGGTTCATCGTAGCGGTCTGGCATCTGCTACCGACACCCTCGGCACGGTTTTAAGTCCCTTTACCGGTCTGACAGGCTTTTTCAACGGATTTTTTAATCTTTTCCGTTAAAAAAGTTTACTTTACCCGGATGTCATTAGCTAAGTAATCGAGCTAATAATAGATATAGAAACGGCGAAAAGTCGTGAGCAGTCACGGCTTTTCTGCTCCATAGACTCAGGAAAGAAAACTATGATTTTTCTCCTTACTCTAGCCCTACTCGCCCTGTCGATTAGCTACAATGTTCAAGGCGAAATAATTAGCCTCAGTACCCGCTTATTAGGTCTTTTTTGTGGCTTATTAAGTTTGTTCTTTACACCCCTACCGGTAAAAGTTTTTATCCTTGTCACCTTAGTCGTCTTCAGCTGGGATTTTCAGCCCTAAACCCGACTGAAACCCTAAGCATACTTAACCCATCAAAAAAACTGTTATGCAAAAACGCTATCTCGGTCAGACTAATATAGAAATTACTCCCCTTCTCGTGGGTACTTGGCAAGCAGGAAAAAAGATGTGGGCAGGTATTGAAGATGAGGAAAGTATTAAAGCCATTCGTGCCGCTTTTGAGGCAGGAATTACCACTGTAGATACAGCCGAAATCTACGGGGAAGGTCACTCGGAATTGATTGTCGCTCAAGCTTTAGCCGATGTGCGAGAACAGGTAATTTATGCCACAAAAGTTTTTGCTAATCACCTCAAATATGAGCAAGTTATCGCAGCTTGCCATCGCTCTTTAAAAAACCTCCAAACTGATTATATAGATATTTACCAAATTCATTGGCCTAGTGGCTCATGGAACACGGAAATAGTGCCTATTTCTGAAACTATGGCCGCTCTTAATTATCTGAAAGCACAGGGAAAAATTCGAGCTATAGGGGTTTCCAATTTCTCCCGCTCTCAACTGGAAGAAGCCGGTCAATACGGCAGAATTGAGAGTATTCAACCTCCCTATTCTCTGTTTTGGCGCTCGGTAGAAAAGGAAATTATGCCCTATTGTATAGAAAATAATATTTCTATTCTGGCCTATTCTCCCCTTGCCCAAGGTTTATTAACAGGAAAATTTAGAAACGGTTATCAGTTGGCAGCGGAAGACCATAGAATTAAAAATAAACTCTTTCATGGCGAAAACTTTCAGAGGGTACAAGCGGCTTTAAATCAATTAGAACCGATTGCTGACCGCTATAATTGTTCCCTAGCTCAATTATCTCTTGCTTGGTTAATTAAGCAACCACAAACTAATGCAATTGCTGGGGTAAGAAATGCCGCTCAAGCAGTTAATAACGCTCAGGCAATGACAATTAATTTAACCCCAGAAGACCTAAAATTAATTGATAATATTGGTAAACAGGTAACTGATTTCTTGGATGATAATCCCGTGCTGTGGGATTTCTAAAAATTATACAGCAGTTATCCTAAGGGTGAGATAGAAGTTTTGGTGGGTGCATCTCAACATTTGCAGAAATACCGACAATCAGCAATTATCAGTGACTCTTAAATTGGTACAAAAATATGAACAATCGCGTCTAAGCATCCCACCGAAAAACTAATGCGCTCCAGGGTTTGGGGGCGGCGCCACGACCCCAACGGGGGGTTTGGGGGGTTCTACCCC
>NZ_JAPZSZ010000212.1:0-11457 GCF_027532095.1 Microcystis sp. LE19-195.1E | reverse complement strand
TGTTCCCCGAATTGTCAGATTAGCTATCCCAGATTGATTGTCTTGGTAGTCAAGGGTTAACTGATTGTCAACGATGGTAGCGGTGACTAATCCCGGATTGTTATTGACGAATACTGATTTAACAATTAAAGCGATGTCATTATCGATGTCAGTGAAAACGTTAGTTAAATCAATGACGGTATTAGCTGCATCTTCGTCAACACTGACATCTGTAATGGGATTGAGGACAGTTGGTGCGTCATCTACTGGGTTAACTGTGACTAGGAAAGTATCATCAACAGTTTTACCGTTGGATGTTCCCCGAATTGTAATATTAGCTATCCCAGATTGATTGTCTTGGTAGTCGAGGGTTAACTGATTGTCAACGATGGTAGCAGTGACTAATCCTGTATTGTCATTGAGGAATACTGATTTAACAATTGAAACAATGTCATTATCAATATCAGTGAAGACGTTGGTTATATCAATGACGGTATTGGCTGCATCTTCGTTAACATTGACATCTGTAATCGGATTGAGGACAGTTGGTGCGTCATCTACTGGGTTAACTGTGATGACGAAACTTGTGACATTAATATTACCACCTGCTCCATCGGCTACCGTAAAGCTAAAGCTATCACTGATAGTTTCTCCGCCATTATGAATGTAGGATAGTAAGCCACTATTAATATCAGCTTGGGTAAAGGTGTTATTAACCGCTAAAGTAACTCCATTGCGTTGTAAATTCCCATTTGTCGGAATCGTACTGATGGTAAAAGTCAACTGATCTGCGGTATTATCTGCATCTGTAGCAGCAAGCAAACTATTAGAAATAGCAGAATTAGCGCCTTCATTAAGAGTTAAGCCTGCATTGACTGAAATTTGTGGGGGTTGATTAACTGCGCCACCGATTTGTATGGTTGCATCTGCTTCCGTCGGTACTGCTTCTGTATTACCCGCATTATCGACCGCAACCGAATAGAAAGCGTAGCTATGTCCGGCTGTCCCCGTGTAAGTGGCTTCGGTTAATTCAGTATTATTGAGCCAGACTGTATAGTTACCGCCATTATCCGACACATAGATAGTATAAGTTGCTAAAGCTGATCCTGTATCTGTTCCTGTCCAACTGACGAGGAATTCAGGGGTTGGGGTGGTTGCAGGTAAGTCATTAACTTCACTACTAGGTTTATCAACATCAAGAGTATTGAAGATAGGTGGAGTGCTGATGGGTTCTTCCGTATCGAAGATGATGGTCGCTTCTGCATCGATGACATCTCCTGTTTCAGCCGTGCGACTAGGACGAATGCTATAGGTAACAAAGCCATCGCCTACTCCATCTTCGTTATTGGGAGGTAAGAAGCCAATTAAGGGGTTTTCCGGAGTTTCACCTGTTTCTGGATCGATAGTAGTTAAGGTCCAGAAAGCTTCGCCTTTTTGGATGTCAATACCAGCAAAAACATCAACCAAGAAGCCATGTTCTTCCGTTAAATCCACACGCTGATTGTAGAAAGAGCGGTTTTCAGGAACATTAAAGGTTAAACCACTCCAACCGAAACTACCTAAGCGGAAGGTGCGGAAATCAACGTCAGAGTCTAAGGGATGGGTAATGTAAACAGTTTGAGCAGGTGCAGTCGCACTGGCTTGGTTTTCAAAGCGAATGGTATAGGGAAGGGTTTGCGAGGCAATCCATTTTTCATCGCCAAATCCTGCTGGTCCTACGATATCGTTGGGATCGGAGGGACGGATGATAGGTACAAATTGATCGTTTAACCAATCCCAGAGATCGAGTAAATCTTGTGGCAGAGATAGAGGATTAAAGAAATCGAGTATTTCTGCTCCTGTTTGTAACCATTCGTTATCAGGGTCAATTTCATTTGCCCAGTAAGGTAAGGTTAAAGGACCAGTAAAACTATATAAAACATGACCACCACTTCTATCATTGGTATGGTAGTGGGGTCGTGCTTCCGGTCCAGCCGATGGGTGTGGAGGATCGTGTATGGGTTTTTTACCATCACCAGCATCTCGAGCCAGTTTCTTCGCATCTTTACGGCCTGGTGCTTCGATAAATAGATCTCTATCAGTACCATTTTTTCTGGCTCTTTCTATGGCTTGTTCAGCCTGTTTCTTAGTCAGTCTTTTCCCTGAATCGACCAGTTTTTCTCCAACCCGTATCAGTACCTTAAAGATTTTCGTGGGAGCCAAACCATCAATATCAATATTGGTCAACGGCTCGTTGAAAACATAATGATATAGATTCAAACCACCATTAATTCCTAAGTTATCCGTGCTTAAAAATCGGCCTTGATTTGGATCATAAAATCTTTCTCGCATAAAATCAAGGCCATTACCTTCATCCATCACACCCCATTGCCCAACATATTCAAAGGGGTTAGACACCGTCTCCACTTTAGTTAAATCTTCTCCAAATGGCAGATACTCATAGCGATTCAGATAACCGCCTGTAGCACCCGTCAAGCCGACAGTTGAGCCAATGGCATCGCTGTCATAGTAGTAAGCAGTATTGGTTCCATCCACGCGACCTACTAATCCTAATCCATAGGTGTAATTAGCAAGCAAGTTTCCTGAATTATCATACTCACTTACCACATCTACCAATCCTGCTGGATCGAGTAAATATTCGGTTCTTTCACCATCAAAAATACTAGCAATTCGGTTGCCTAGAGCATCATATTCGTAACTCCAAGTTCCATCAGAGTTCGTTACACTAATCAGACGATTTTCTACATCATATATAAAACTAGAAGTCAACCCATTTTCAGTTTTACTAATTAAATTGCCATCGGCATCATAGCTATAGGTTGTGCTGCCAACAGAAATATATTGGTTGAGGTTATTAGTATTGTAGTTGTTCGTAACTCCACTATCTTGAACAGAAATACGATTACCCGCCGCGTCATAGCGATATTCAATTGTGCGTCCATTAGACAGAATCACAGAGGTTAATTGACCAATGCCATCATATCCATAAGTCGTTGTTCCATCTAAGGTCGTCATGCTGGTACGGCGACCCATTGTATCGTAATTGTACTCGAAGCTTGAGTTAATAGTTCCATCTCCAGAATAGTTAACCAGACTCACGAGTTGTCCAGCATCATCATAGTCATACGTCGTATAGGTTTCATTTCCGTTATCTTCACGGATTAAACGTCCCACTGTGTCATAAGTATAGGTAACAATGGTGGCATCATTACCATCGCTCAAACGAGATAATTGACCATTATTGTCGTAGCTATAGTTAGTAGTAAAGCCATTGTGATCTACCATCTGACTACGACGACCCTCCGTATCATAGCTAAAGTTCAGTAAGCGTCCGTCTCCGTCTGTTACCCTCGTAAGTTGGTCGGTTGTATCGTAGGTATAAGTAATACTGCTATCAGAATCAGTAGCTGAGAGAAGATTGCCCCGACTATCGTAAGTATAATTAGCACTAGACCCATCAGCATAATCCTTACGGGTTAATAATCCCTGATTATTATAAGTGTATTGAATGGTTTGGTTGCGACGATTAACGGAGACAATAGTATTACCTTGACTATCAAGAGTGAAGGTTTCTTGACTACCATCTGCATAAGTAATCGCCGTTAAATTTCCTCGATTATCGTAATCATAGGTCAAGAGATTACCTCGTTGATCCTGAATCGTTGTTAAGTTATCAAATTGAGATTCATAGATAAACTCAACTGTTTGACCCAAAGCATCAACACTCTTGATTAAATTATTACGACTATCATAGGTAAAGTTAGACAAACTACCATTAGGAGCAATTATCTGGATTACATTACCTTGTCTATCATATTGATATTGTATGCGCTCTCCCAGAGGATTTTCTGAATGACCAATTTGAACTAAATAATTCAATAATAATTTAGAGATCTTACCTTCTGCATTAGTAATGGTCATTCCTGTATTACTGTCATAACTGTAGCTTATTTGAGGAATACCATTCAGAGTTGTTTGAGCTAAGCGTCCCCGATCATCATAGTTAAAACCCGTGACTGTCCCATCTATTTCGGTGATAAATTGTAGAGCATTCTGTTGAGCAACATCAATACTATTATTGTAAGTGTAAGAGATGGTTCCTTGAAAATTTGTAACACTTAACAGATGTTCTCCTGTTTCATTGTAAGTATAAGTTGTTACTTGACCTGTTGCATCGGTTAATTGACTAATACGTCCCTGACTATTGTAGTCTAACGTCAAGCGATCGCCGTTAGAATGGTTGATACTGGTCAGGCGTTCATTGGTATAACCTACAGTAATTCGATTTTGGTTCGGGTCTTCAAGATAATCCAGTTTGCCGTTGACACGAAACGCTAAAATTGTTCCATCAGATTCCCGTAACTGGTAACTATTCCCTACCAGCGCTAGAGTAGCATTGTCTCCGGGTTGACCTATATAACTGCCGTCGGCTTGCCGTTCAAAGAGACGAATATTCCCCGACTCCTGAATCGTAACCGTTCCTTCGGTATCGGCAGTGGCAGTAATATCCCAAAGGTGTGTCCAGCCATAGCCCAAAGCTCCTAATTTGAGTCGTCCGTCAAAGGAAGATTGGAAGAAGCGTACAAAACTTAGATCCAATCCAGGACTAGGTATACTTGCATCAAGAATACTCGTTAAATTTTTGCCTAACAAAGTACTACTAGCTTGTTGAATCTCTGCGGCAATTAGTTGAGATGCGTTAGAGATAGAGTTCCCCAATTGACTAAATGTATTGGCATTATCGGCGAGCGCAGCAACATATTCTTGAGGGGTTGTACCCACAGAGGCAATAAAGTTATTCCAAATGCCTTCCCATGCTTCATCAGAAATAAAGTTAGGGCGGGAATTATCTTTAATCTCGGACCAATCTAAGGGTTGTTCCCCTGCCGAAAGACTCCGTAAGTTTAGATTAACTTCTCCCGTACTAACCGTAGGCTGAAAAACGAGTGATAAAGTCCCGCGTTCTCCAGGCGATAAGATTCCGGCTGGACCTTCTGAACCAACGGCAAGGAATTGATAACTATCACTTGAACTGCCATCAGATAATTGTAAATTAGCGTTAAGTGTACTGAGAACGAGCAAGGGACTGACAATATCGGTTTCTCCGGCATTAGCATAGTTAATCGTCACGATTCCTGCTTGTCCTGGACGTAAAGCACTGGGAAGGTTTAATTGGGTTTCCAGACTGCCTTCGTCCCCTACCGTTACCGTGAAACCATCATCTAAAATAGCAGTCTGAGTAGCATTATTGACCTTGACATCATAAGCTCCTGTACTGAGTCCTTGTAAGTCAAAAGTTGCCCATAATTCAGTGCTATTTTTCCACCAGATTTTACTGGCTTGGCGTTGCGTTCCATCTGTTCCTACTAAACTCGCAACATCATTCGGGGTGAATTTTGCACCCGAAATTCTGACAGTAGCTTGTCCTTTGTTACTACCGAGATTTGTTCCCAAATCGGTAATAGAATATTCTAAAACATCGGCTCTGATGCTATAGCTAGGCGCATCACCGATTACATTATCCCCGTAGGCAAGAACATAATAAGTTCCGCCACGAGTACTAGGTATAACTATGTCTTGATCAGGCGAAAAGGGTTGGGTATAACCGATATCAAACTGACCGCGAGTTGGTATATCTCCATAACGGATATAAAGCTCGTTCGCAGCCGCAGTAGACTGACTATCAAAACTCAGTAACAGCGTCTCTCCTGCTGGTACATCAACCCGATAATAAACAGACTGTCCTTGTCCTAAAGTCCCTGTATCAGGCGTACCTAATTCTAAGGACTCGACATCAACAGCAAAGTCATCTAAAGAAGCCTTAATATTATTCGCTTCATTAGATTCCGGTATGTAGTTGCGGATGTCGCTGCGAACAATAACATAGTAATCCCCCGTTGCTACTCCTGGTAAAGTAGCGGTTACTGTCTTGCTATAGCTCCCCCCTCCAGCAACTGGTCCTGTTTGGGAAACACGACCGAAGAAAGCATCATTGACATCCCATTGATTGTCACGAGAAAGATAGATTGTATCTTCCCATGTCCCGATCGCCTCATTCGTGCTTTGATTGTTTACGGTATAACTAATTGTGGCATTTTGACCTGGCGTTCCATTGACAGGAATAGTAATTGTCCCTACTGCTAAATCGACCGGAGGCGGCAAGATTATTTCCGTCGAGAATCCATCATAATTAACATTATTGATCTCTCCTAACCGTTCATAAACAGCATTACCGCCGTCCGTCACCACGAAAGCGTAAAGACGTCCCCCTAAGCCTCGCGGTATATTAAAAGATTGAGTTGCAGTATAACTATCTCCTGCATTTAATCCCCCCGTATGGTTGCGATATCCTAAATAAATATCGCTGTTGCGATCAAATACTTGATCGCGGGATAGATAAACAGCATCATACCAACTTTGACCCGTATTGGCATCATTATTAACAACCGTCCAAGTTAAACTCAGAGATTGTCCGGCAATTCCCTGTTCCGGCGCATCGACAGAAGTAACGGCAAGATCAGCAGAAGGAGCGGGAGTAATCGGTAGGCTTCCGGTTCCCGAACCGCCTCCACTGCTACTATCGCTGGCTAAAACGTTATTATTCTCAAATGCACCTTCAATAACGTTATTATCCCGGTCAGTTTGCACCAGAACATAGTAACTACCGTTCAAATTAACAGGAAGGGAGAAAGTACCCGTGGCACTATAACTTGCTGATGGCTCTAAGGCTCCTGAACGATAAACCGACCCTAAATTAATGTCATCACCGCTGAGATTCTTATCTAAAGACAAATAAACCTGATCGTACCAATAATTGCTATTAGTCCGTCCTACCCCCAAATTTGCCACCGTCCAATTGAGGGTCAGCGGCTGTCCGGGAGTCACGGTATCTGGCAGAGTAATGCTAGTAACTTGGAGATCGGGAGTATCACGAGAGATGGTGAGGGGAAAAGCACTAGAGGCATTATTTCCCTCATTGCTACCTTCATAAACGCTATTAGCCGAATCAGTGACGACAAATAGTTGATAATTGCCTTCTAAGGTAAAGGGTAAAATAACACTTTCAGTCCGACTGTAGGTACCATTGGGAGCTAAAAGTCCGGTGCGGGTGAAGCTGGCGAGGGTCAGATCATCTGCATCTCCTAAAACCTCATCGTTAGAAACTACAAGGCGATCGCTCCAACTGTTAACAATGGTATCCCCAGTTCCCTGGTTTTTCACTGTCCATTGCACGGAAATCGCCTTACCAGCTTCTCCGGTAGTCGGAATAACTGCGTCAGTAACAACTAAATCCGCCGGTTGGGAAACAATTTGTACTTGATTGATACTTTGAGTGACGTTATTAACATTATCTAATTCAAATACTTGATCGCCGCTATCGGTCACACCAAAGACGTAGTAGGTGCCAGTTAAGGTATTGGGTAAGGCAAAGTTAGCGGTACGATCATAACCATCACCTGGATAAAGAATGCCATACTGGCCGACACTACCCAAATTAATGTCCGTTGCCGTATTTAGTTGATTATCGCTGGAAAGATAGAAGGTATCGGTCCAATAATAATTCGGGGTTTCTGTGGCTCCAAAGTTAGTGACTCGATAATTGATGCTTAAACTGCTACCAGAACGAGCGTTGCTCGGAATCGTTAAGGATTCAAACTCTAAATCTGGTGGCGGCGTTAGGGTAATGTTCGTTGCTGTGGTGTCGTAGCCACTATTGTTATTCTCAAAAACGTGCTCATAAACGTTGTTATAGATGTCGCTTTGGACAAAGAAGAAGAAACTTCCCGCCACACCAATGGGTAAATTAACTGTCGCTGAACCGGTATAATTTGCACCGGCATTTAACGCACCACTATGGTAAAAAGTACCTAAATTGCGATCGCCTGCATCTAAAGTTGCATCCGCCGACATAAATACCCGATCATACCAAGCTGTTTCTAAAGTGCGTCCTGTACCAGCATTAGTGACAGTCCAACTCAGGTTCATTGGTTGTCCTGAGAAGGCTCCATTAGGCGCATTAACCGCCGTTACTTGTAAATCGGGAGGTGGAGTTAAATTAACATCCGTCGGCCCACCAGAACCCCAATTATCCCCTTCATTACCAACTTCGGTAACGTAGTTATAAACATCAGTTTGTACGAGGAAATAGTAATTGCCATCAATACCGCGAGGTAGGGTTACGGTTAAGCTGTTGCTATAACTATCATCCGGGTTGAGATAACTAGGATTAACTGCTTCTCCTAGATAGGTATCAGTATTGTCATAAGTAGTATCGAGGGACAAATAAACTCGATCATACCAAACAGGCGCATTAGTGGCACCAGTACCGACATTTTTTACTGTCCATTGTACGACGGTTTCTTGACTAGAAAAAGCCGTCGATGGTGCAGTTACCCCGGTAACTTGTAGATTAGGAACCGGAGCAAGCTGTAGAGAAATCGGACGATCATCTGTAGTAGTATTGTTCGATTCGTTCTGCGTTCCTTCAGCAACTTGTCCGTAAAAATCGGTCGTTACAACCACTCGATAGTTACCAGTTAAACTGAGGGGAACGCTGTAGGATTGAGTCCGATTTAAGGAGGCTCCAGCGGCCAAACTACCTGAATATTCAAAAATTCCGACATACTGGGTGGAATTGGTAGCTGTATTAACTAAATACACATAATCATACCAAGTTCCTTCTGCGGTTGCTGCTCCTTGGTTTTTGACAGTCCAATTGATCTCAATTGGTTGTCCAGACAAGGATTCAACCGGTGCGGTAATATCACTTACTACTAAGTCGGGAGCATTGAGATTAATGGCGACAGCACGAGTATTGTTAGTCTCGTTAGTTTCCCCTTGACCTCCCGAACCATCAGCGACAAAGATTAAATAACGGTTTCCCGTCCCAAAGTTAGGAATGGTAATATTGCGAGTAATGCTGTAACTTGCACCGGCGGCTAATGGTGTTTGGGTGGAGATTAATTCTTGGGTGATGTAAGTGTCAGCATTAGCATCAAAAATAGCATCGTTGGAGAGGTAAATGCGATCATACCAATCCGTAGGAGCGGCGCTTGTCCCTTGGTTTTGTACTGTCCAAGAAACTTCAATACTCTTACCGACTGTTCCGGTTGCAGGTACGGAAGCATTAGAAACAATTAAATCGGGAGCGGTTAAAGTGATAGGAACCGCAGCAAGGTTATTATTTTCATTTATTTCCCCTTGATAATTGCTTGAATCAGCAACAAATAATAAGTATTGATTGCCAGGGTTAAAACTAGGTAAGGTGACATTCTTGCTGATAGTATAACTTGCACCAGTAGCTAAAGGCGTTTGTGTCGCTATCAATTCATAAGTAACTTGAACGTCATTGCTATCTAAAGTTTGATTACTGGAGAGATAAACTCGATCATACCAATCCTGACTTGCTGCTCCCGTACCGTTATTAGTGACAGTCCAAGTTAATTCAACTGTTTCCCCTAAAATGGCACTTGTCGGAGCATTTGTTGCTGTAACTTGGAGGTCGGAAGCGGAAATGTTAATCGGTAGGGAATAGACGTTGTTATTTTCGTCTGTCTCACCTTGATAGTTATAGTTATCAGCCTTGAAGAGCAAATAGCGGTCGCCAGTAGCGGTACTGGGTAAGGTAACATTGAGGGTGCGGCTATAGGTTGCTCCGGCTGCTAGGGGAGTAAATGAACCTTGCCAAACTTCTGTCAGATAAGTATCATCGCTATTACCGAAGATTTGGTCAGTAGAAATCACAACCCTGTCGTACCAATCAGCATTAGCCGCAACAGTTCCTTGATTCTTCACATCCCAAGTAACGCTAATCGTTGCACCTACAGTTACCGATGCTGGTGCAGTGGCATTTGAGACAATTAAATCTGGTGCATCTATGCGGATAGGAATCGCACGATCATTATTATTTTCGTCCGTTTCTCCCTGTGCATTATTGCCATCTGCTCGGACAATTAAGTAACCATTGCCAACGAAGTTTATTTGATTGGGTAAGGTAATATTTTCGGTTTTGCTATAGCTTCCTCCGACGGCAACGGGAGTTTGTGCGGCGGCGGAAATACTGGTAATGAAGGTATCAGAACCGTCATAAGTATCATTACTTGACCAGTAAATATAATCAGTCCAATCGGCGGGAGCTTCTACTGTTCCCTGGTTCTGTACTGTCCAAGAAAGGCTGACTGTTCCTCCTAATGCTCCTGACTCTGGTGCCGTAGCATTACTAACAATTAAATCCGGCGAACCAATAGTAATGGGAATAGCTTGACTGTAGTTGTTGTTTTCGTTGGTTTCTCCTTGATAATTATAGGCATCAGCGCGGAAAAAGATGTAATAATTTCCTGGGGTAACATTGGGTAAGTTAATACTGCGATTGATCGTGTATGAACCGTCCGCTATCAAGGGGGTTTGAGTGCTTATAAATTGTTCAGCAATGTAACTATCATTGCCATTGCCGGGGATATTATCAGAGGATAGGTAAATCAGATCATACCAATCCGCCGGTGCATCTGTCGTACCCTGATTTTTCACCGTCCATGATACATTGATCGCTCCATTCACAACCCCGCTACTGGGTGCAGTTGCAGAAGAAATGGTTAAGTCTGGCGCACCTAAAGTGATAGGAACAGCATAAGTATTATCGGTTTCGTCTGTTTCTCCTTGTTGGTTGTAGTAGTAGTAGTAAGAGTATTGATCTGTAACAAAGATCAAATATTTAGCACCGGTTCCTGCATTACTAGGAATGGTAATATTTTGGGTATCTGTATAACTGGTATTAGCGGCGAGGGGACTTCTTGCAGCTTCCCAGAAAGCAGTAATCCATGTATCTCCGCTATCCCAAGTCTGATCATTAGACAGATAAACTGAATCATACCAATCAGCATTGGCCGGAACAGTTCCATTATTTAGTACCGTCCACGAAACTGATATGGCTCCCCCTAAAATACCAGTACTAGGCGCAGTCGCACTGGTAATAGTCAAATTTGGTGCAGCAATATCAATCGCCTGAGTATAGACGTTATCGTTTTCGTTGGATTCTACTTGGTAGTTATAAACATCTGTCCTGAATAGTAAGTACCCACTTCCTACCGCCTGGACGGGTAAGGTGACACTCGTATTAACTGTATAGGTTTCATTCGCTTCTAAGGGTAATCCATAATAGCTGTAGATATAAGAATCAGTCAAATAAACATCATCACTATCACCAAAAAATTGATTTTTTGAGAATACCACTCGGTCATACCAGTAAGAACTTCCTGTAGTCACAGAACTGTCATTTTTCCCTGTCCAAGATAGGGTAATAGTCTGACTAGCACTAGCGGTAGTCGGAGCGGTGACATTAGTAATAATTAAATTGGGTGCAGCAATATCAATCGCCTGAGTATAAACGTTATCGTTTTCGTTGGATTCTGTTTGGTAGTTGTAAGCATCTGTCTTAAATAGTAAGTACCCACTTCCTACTGCATTACTGGGTAAGGTGAC
>NZ_JAPZSZ010000160.1:0-18859 GCF_027532095.1 Microcystis sp. LE19-195.1E | reverse complement strand
AGACGAGGAAATCGAAAGACTGGTTAAAAAATTTAATTGGGAAGGATTTAGAAAGGAAAGACCACAACATGAAGTAACTGTCCCACCCTTCTTTATGGGTAAATACCCCATCACCCAGGCCCAGTGGAAAGCGATCGCCTCTCGCACGGATTTAAAAGTTAAACAAGACCTTGGTTTCAACCCAGCCTATTTTAAAGACCGTCCCGATAGTGATCGCCGTCCCGTGGAACAAGTCAAATGGTACGAGGCGATCGAGTTCTGTGCGAGATTATCAAAACTAACGGGAAGGGAATACCGATTACCGAGTGAAGCGGAATGGGAATACGCTTGTCGTGCTGGAACCACCACTCCATTTTACTTTGGGGAAACCATTACGGGGGAATTGGCTAACTACAATGCCAGTAATACCTACGCCGATGAACCCAAAGGAGAATATCGAGAACAAACGACTCCCGTGGGACAATTTCCCCCAAACGCCTTTGGACTGTACGATATGCACGGCAATGTCTGGGAATGGTGCGCCGATACTTGGCACGATAACTATGAAGGTGCGCCGACGGATGGCAGTGTCTGGACAGAAAATGGGGATGATAATCGTTCTCTTCCGCGGGGCGGTTCTTGTTTCCTCAATCCAGCTTACTGCCGTTCTGCTTTCCGCGACTACAGCAGCTACCGCCGCGACGTCAACGACCTCAGCAACATCAACCGCGGTTTTCGGGTGGTGTGCGGTGCTGGGAGGACTCTGTAACCCTTTTTCCCTTTTTTTCCCTTTTTACCCTCATTCCCTATTTTTTCTTTTTCCTTTTCTTTCCCGCCCTTAGGCGGGTCGATTTTTTTGAGAAAATGGCGTTAATGTTAAATTTTATGAAGGCAATGAAAGAATTATCGGTTATCATACTAAATCCGTTGAGTATGGGCTACATATCAGGAGAGGCACTCATGCAAAAGGGGGAATAAATAGGGTTTGCTGAAAAAGCTTTTCGGTGGTGGCAGGGTGTGGGGTGTGGGGTGTGGGGTGTGGGGTTTTACCAGTTTTGAGGTGGCCAATTACCTAATTTTCAGGGAAAAAGTCCAGGGATTTTCCCCCCAATCACTCCAAAGGTCGGCACTTTTTGAGGGAAAACAAGTCTAAAAACCCTATCCAACAAGGTTTTTAGATTTATTCAGCAAACCCTAAATAATCAGTTTTTAATAACCAGATTTATAAAGAGGATAGGAAAGTGGGGATTGAGAAGTGGCAAGTGGCAAGTGGGTTTTTAAAGTTCGATCGGGAGTCAATCATACCATTAAAAACCGATTTAGTAAGTAGGGCTGGCTGAATAAATCTAAAAACCTTGTTGGATCAGGCTTTTAGACTTTTTTCCCCTCAAAAAGTGCCTACCATTGGAGTGATCGGGGGGAAATTTAGGCACTTTTTCCCTGAAAATTAGGTAATTGGCCACCTCAAAACTGGTAAAACCCCACACCCCACACCCCACACCCCACACCCTGCCCCCAGGAAAAGCTTTTTCAGCAAACCCTAAGTAGCTAGACACAATTAAATGCACATATTTAACTACCTCTTGCCTCTTGCCTATCCTAACCAAGAAGTTAATTTTGCCCTATTACTTATCAGTTCCCATCTGTTGCCCCTAAGCTTTCTGTTCCTGTTTAGATTTATGTAGGGGATCCATATAAATCTCTAAGCGCTTAAATACCACGGAGGAAAGGGTAGTTAAAACCAAATAAACTAAAGCAACAGCGATATAAATCTCGAAAGCTTTATAGGTAGTGGCTACCATTAACTGACCTTGCCGGAATAACTCTTCAAAACCGATTACTGCCGCTAAACTGGTATCTTTAATTAGGGTGATAAATTCATTCCCCAAGGGTGGCAACATCCGGCGAAAAGCTTGGGGAAAAATCACCTCGTGCATGGTTTGCACTGGGGACATTCCTAGACTAGAACAAGCTTCCCATTGACCATTATCGATCGATTGAATACCGCCGCGCATAATTTCAGCTAAATAGGCCGCCACATTTAAACTTAGGGCAAATAGGGCCGCCGGTAAACGATCTAAGTCGATATTTAAGCCAATTTCTCGGAACAACCCTGGCAAACCAAAATAGATCAAGAATAATTGCACCAGCATCGGTGTTCCCCGAAAGAAATCCACATAAATGCGGCAAATTATTTTTAACCATTTGTAGGGAGAAATCAGGGCAATGGCCACTAAAGTTCCGCCGATTAACCCGAACAGAAAAGACAGAACCGTTAACAGAATTGTCCAGGGAACCCCTTTCACAATCAGGTTATAGAATAATTCTCCCCAGTTAAAACTTGATTCCTGTAAATTATTTAAAGCTGGGGCAACTAAGGGTAATTCTGGCGGTTTTTCTCCAAACCATTGCCGAAAAATAGCATCGTACCGACCACTTTCTATGACTCGACCGAGAGCATCATTAATTAACTGGAGATAGGGGGAATTTTTGGGTAAAGCAATGCCATAGAATTCTTCCGTTAATAATTCTCCGACTACTTTTACTCCCCGTAAACCCGCTTGTTTAATTGCATACAAAGTCACGGGTTTATCGTTAACTACCGCCTCAACTCGACCATTAATTAATTCCTGCAAAGCTAAAGCCGCCGAGTCAAATTGACTAACTGTTGCCCCCGGTATTTTTGTCGCTTCTAAGGCTCCCGTAGTGCCAATTTGGACGGCAATTCTTTTGCCTTTTAAGTCTTCAAAATTTTTAATCGTCTTATTATCTTCCCGAACAGCGATCGCTAAACCAGCCCTAAAATAAGGTCGAGAAAAAGAAATCGCTTGGGCGCGTTCGGCGGTGATAGTCATGCCACTAATAGCGGCTTCCACTGTTCTCGCTTGTAGAGCCGGAATAATGCCATCAAAGGGTAAATTTCTAAAGTCAATGTTGAGATCGGCTTCCTTGCCAATCGCTCGCATTAAATCGATATCAAACCCAGTTAATTGTCCCCCTTGTTGGAATTCAAAGGGCGGAAAAGTTGCTTCCGTTGCTACTCGAAAAGGATTAGGAGGGGTCTGAGAAAAAGCCGGAATAACAGTTAATCCAAGCGCCAAGACTAATCCTAACAAGGCAAAGATAACTCTCTGTACCGCCCGCCCTCGCCAAAATTTAATCATTTTTTAATTGTTTCTCCTTGATTTTTTCGCTCAACTAAGTTAGTAATTTCGTCCTACTTCCCACCCAAGACAGATGTAGAGAGACTATTTGAGTATTATGATTATTCCTCTTGATAAAATGTCGTCAAGGATACAATCTGGCAGAAACTAATCTCGATACCTTTGTACAGACAGAATGTAAAATTTTTTACGAGAGGATATCATGACCACTACTACCCCTGTGATTGTCAGTGAAGGTTTACGCAAAAGTTACGGCTCTTTAGAGGTACTTAAAGGAGTTACAGGCACTCTTTATCAAGGGGATGTGGTATCGGTAATCGGTCCCTCTGGCTGCGGCAAAAGTACCTTTTTACGCTGTCTCAATCGTTTGGAAACAATTAACGGCGGCCGCTTGGAGGTGATGGGGATTGACATCTCTTCCCCGAAGTTAAATCAATCGGTCCTCCGCAACTTACGCAGCCGGGTAAGTATGGTGTTTCAACACTTTAATCTTTTTCCCCATCTCACCGTTTTACAAAACTTGGTGTTGGCCCCCAAGCAAGTGTTACACCACTCGGAAAATGAGGCTAAAGAGACCGCAATTCATTATCTGGAAAAGGTGGGATTGGCCCCAAAAGCCGATGTTTATCCCGACCAATTATCGGGAGGACAAAAACAACGGGTGGCGATCGCTCGCAGTCTCTGCATGAAACCAGAGGTGATTTTATTTGATGAACCCACTTCGGCCCTGGATCCGGAATTAGTCGGGGAAGTGTTAAACGTTATGCGTCAATTGGCCGATGAGGGGATGACTATGGTAGTCGTCACCCACGAAATGCAGTTCGCTAAGGAGGTCTCTAACAAGGTTTTGTTCTTTAATCAAGGTGTCATCGAAGAAGCAGGTGATCCCGACACCTTCTTTAATAATCCCCACAGCGAGCGCTTACAAGCCTTTTTAAGTCGCATCAATAGTAATTAGGGTTTGCTCAATTCAGGAGTCAGTATTCTCCGAGTCAGGAGACAGGAGACAGGAGACAGGAGACAGGAGACAGGAGACAGGAGACAGCTTTTTTCTCCCCACTTCCCCACACCCTACACCCCACACCCTACACCCCACTTCCCCACACCCCACACCCCACACCCCACACCCCACACCCTACACCCCACACCCTACACCCCACTTCCCCACTTCTCCAACAATTGTAAAGAAATGTTACAATTATGCTGTTATGACAGCTTACCATCTTGACAGGAGGGAAAGACAGTGGTTATAGTAAGGACACATACCCGGGTAAACCAATTTAGTGATATGCAAGACAAGCAAAAAGTCACACTGTACCTTCCCCCTGGAGTCCATCGTCAACTAAAAATAAGAGCCGCAATCGATGAAGAATCGATGTCAGGGCTGGTGGAAAAAGCGATCGCTTTCTACCTAAAATACCCCGAAAAGGTAGAAGAAATCGAAGCCGCCGCCTATGGCAAAACCTATCAGGTTCATGTCTGTCCCGAGTGTGATGCCGCCTTAGTGATGAAAGAAGATCGGCTAAGGTCAATCAAACGCCAGCCCGGAATAGTCGGCGACGAGTTCCCGCTCGAAGTTCCCGAACCCGTTGGTGCTCAAGGAACCGCAGAGGGAGAAGCAGCCTTAGTTCCCTGCTAAACTCTCGGTAGCCGCCCAAGGTCAAAACCGTTACCACAAATAGGGTCGATGTTATGAAAGAAGAGCTAGAAATTCTCGTCAAGGCTCAGTATCCCCTGATTTACCTCGTCACCTCCGAGGAGGAAAGGGCGGAAGAAGCCATCAGCAAAATAGCCCAACTAAATACACAACATCGACGGGTGTTTGTCTGGACTGTCACCCACGGCATGATCGAACTAGGTCAACCGCGCCAAACCAGTCAACATAATACCGTGTCGCCAGAAGCGGCGATCGAATGGGTAGTGCGTCAACGGGAAGCGGGCATCTACATCTTTAAAGACCTGCATCCGTTCATCACTTCTGCTCCGGTGACTCGCTGGTTAAGAGATGCGATCGCAAGCTTTAAAGGAACCGAAAAAATCATTATTTTAATGTCTCCCCTGCAAGAAGTCCCCATAGAACTAGAGAAAGACGTAGTAGTTCTAGATTTTCCCCTGCCGGACATGGGAGAGTTAGATACAGTTCTCTCGCAACACCTAGGCAAAAATCAAAATCGTCGTACCACCACAGAGGTCCGGGAAAAACTCCTGAAAGCGGCCTTAGGCTTAACCAAAGATGAAGCCGAAAAAGTTTACCGCAAAGCCCATGTAAAAGCGAACAAATTGACGGAAGACGAGGTAGAAATCGTCCTTTCCGAGAAAAAACAACTGATTCGCCGCAACGGAATTTTAGAATACGTTGAAGAAGACGAGACCATCAACGCCGTCGGTGGTCTGGAAGAATTAAAAAAATGGTTAAAACAGCGATCGAACGCCTTTACAGAAAGAGCCAGAGGTTACGGACTCCCGCAACCGAAAGGAATGCTAATTTTAGGAGTACCCGGCTGTGGTAAGTCCTTAATCGCTAAAACCACCTCGCGCCTCTGGAGTTTACCGCTCCTGCGCTTAGATATGGGACGGGTTTACGATGGTTCCATGGTGGGACGGTCTGAGGCTAACCTGCGTAATGCCCTAAAAACTGCCGAATCCATCTCTCCAGCCATTCTGTTCATCGATGAATTAGATAAAGCTTTTGCCGGTGGCACAGGATCCGCCGATTCCGATGGGGGAACCTCTAGCCGCATCTTCGGCTCCTTCCTGACTTGGATGCAGGAAAAAACCTCACCCGTCTTCGTTATGGCCACAGCTAACCGGATTGAACGGCTACCCGGGGAATTTCTCCGCAAGGGGCGCTTCGATGAAATCTTCTTTGTCGATTTGCCCAATTCCGAAGAAAGACAAGATATCTTTAATATTCACCTGACTAAACGACGCTCCGACATTTCTCGCTTCGATTTGGAGCAGTTAGCCAAGGTATCCGATGGGTTTTCCGGTGCGGAAATAGAACAGGCGCTGATTGCCGCCATGTATGAGGCCTTCGCCCAAGATCGCGAATTCACGCAATTGGACATTATTGCGGCGATTAAGGCGACTCTGCCCCTATCTCGCACCATGACCGAACAGGTAACTGCCCTGCGTGATTGGGCCAGACAACGCGCCCGACCTGCTTCGGCCTCCGTCGCTGAGTACCAGCGATTGGAGTTCTAACAGACTTTCGCCCGCTCCCAACGGGATGAAAGGCTAGTTCTCAGGGACTAGCAATGCCTCGAAAAGCCGCTTGGCGGCACTCTTTAACTCTCAATCTGTTGTTGTTGATTCTTATCTACAAAGAGGAAATTCCAATGTCTCATTTTAGCACTCTCCGGACCAAAATCACCGATGCCGAAATCCTCAAAGCTTCTCTCCGCGACCTCGGTATTAGCGTAAAAACCGAAGCTGATGTTCGTGGTTACAACGGTCAACGGGTTCGCTCCGACATCGTTGCTGTTCTCGATGGCGAATATGATCTCGGTTGGTCCCGCAATACCGACGGCAGTTTCGATTTAATCGCTGACCTCTGGGGTGTAGCCAAAAAACACAATCAAACCGAATTGATCAACTCGATCAACCAAAAATACGCTGTGAACAAAACCCTATCCGAAGTGAAACAGCGCGGTCTGCAAAACGCTAACGTTAAGCTAGTCGTTCAAAGCTAAGATTTACAGCGCGTTCCCAAGCCTAGGGGTTGACCAGTTCGGTTAACCCTTTTTTCTGTCTATTCAGAAATAAGAGCAAGCTGAGATTCATTTATTTGCACAACATCTTGAAGACGAGTAATCACAAAATCCCGCTCTAAATATGACAGCAAAGCTCCAGCTTTTGGCCCACGCTCTTTACCTAAGAACGATAAATAAACAGCTTTAAATGCAAGGGGTTGCTGCATTTCTAACTCTTTTGCTGTTGCAAATAAAGTTGTTTGCAATTCGTCAGCTTCCCAAACCTTAACATCTGTCAAGCTATGAGTTAGCTGTCTGAGATAAGCAACCTGCTCTTGAGTCAAGTCCCTAACTTTCTCAGGAACCCTGTCAAGATAAAGAACCAATTTCTCTTCTTCGTCAGCATAGTCCGCCAACCATTTTTGGGCAACTGAAATCCTTTGATTGGCAATTTGCCAATCATATTCGCTTAAAGCCTGAGTACTACGTTTTTCAATCTCTTGACGAATATCGAGGTGAGGCACTTGCAGTAAAGAAATCAGCGTGCTGAGATCAACAGGATGGTAAGGCTTAATTGCTCCATCAAGTTGAGAGTAAAACAATGGCATTAACTCTTCAGGCAAAGCAGATTCTTGCTGGGCATCTGCTGATAAAGCTTGATACTTATCAGCTAGAGAATCGTAGTCTCTAAATAGCCTGGTTGTCGTTTCATAATTGGGCGCAAAGTTAATAACCGTCTTAGGCTGAGTTCGTAGCATTAAAAATCGAAGTAGCTCAGGAGGAAGTAACTCAGCGATTTCTTTGGCGCTTGAACCAACCCCCTTTGATGAACTCATCTTCGTGCCATTGACCAAAATGAATTCGTAGGGTGAATGGAAAGGTGGCTGTTTTCGTAGCACTTTTCGACAAATTGCATTCGCAACATCTCTAGATCCTCCTTTCTGGGAGTGATCTTTACCCGCAAGCTCAATGGTGATTCCCAATAGATCCCACTTTGCCACCCACTCAACTTTCCAAGGTAATTTACCATTGCCATCAAAAGGAGAAACCCAGCCTGAATGACCACAACCTTGAACCCAATCCGTTGCATCAGGTTTGCAAGTGTAGAAAACTTCTGACCCGTTATAATCTGACACAACCGTTGTTGCAATCTTGCCGCAATTTTCACAAGCGATCTGAAAGGGATACCAGTTATCTGGCCGACGCGCTTTGCTTACCTCTAGATAGGCTTCTCTGACCAAATGAGCGTTTTTGAGGAAGGTATCAATGTAGGAATTCAAGCGACCTGAGCGGTATAGATCACGCAAGTAGTAAACCTCTGGTCTAACCCCCAAATGCTCGAAAACCTCTAGAAACTCCCCCATGAAGTACTTTGCATAATCGCTGGCACTATTGTCCGGTGAAGGGACATTGCAAAGGGGAAACCCTAAGTAAGGTGCAAACTTCTCTCGATCGAGATAATGGGGAACAGTATCAAGTGCATCATAATCATCAACACCATAGAGGAATTTCGATGATTTACCACCATGTTTCAAGGCTCGATCAATCACATCATGGATCACAACCCCTCTCAACGATCCAACATGAACTCTTCCAGACGGTGTTTTTGAATCGTTGACAACTTGGTTTATTTGTGCATCCGCAGCAATTTTGTCGGCCCAAAACATGAATTAACCTTATGTATCTACAGTCTTTACATTTTACATTCTAAGGGAATATCCAACACTTGACATACTCAGTTATCTGGAGTAGGTCGAGATGAGGTGTAAATCTTTGGCCTGGGTTCAGGGTATCGTCTTCTTTGTGCCATCTAACTTTGACCAGTTCGGTTAACCCTTTTTTCTGTCTCTGGGCTATGTTAAAAATAGTAAAATTAACTTGACAAAAATGCTCCGACCCGAAGAAAGAACTAAACTCGATCCGACCAAAGACAGCGATTTTTATGCTTTTCCCCGCTTCGTCACCCACGTGGATGAGGGTTTTATCGATCGATTAACCGCTCTCTACCGAGAGATATTATCGCCGAATACACGCATTTTAGACCTGATGAGCAGCTGGGTGTCCCATTTACCGGAGGAGATGGAATTTGAGCATATCGAAGGTCACGGGATGAATGGGGAGGAGTTAGCCAAAAATCCCCGCTTGCATAGTTATTTTGTCCAAGACCTGAATGCACAGCCAAAATTGCCCCTAGAGGATAGTTCTTTTGATGCGGTGTTAATCACAGTATCGGTGCAGTATTTGCAGTATCCAGAGGCGATTTTTGCGGAACTGTATCGCATTTTAAAGCCTAATGGTCTGGTGGTGGTCAGTTTTTCCAATCGGATGTTTTACCAAAAAGCGATCGCTGCTTGGCGCGATCATAGCGATTTAGGCCGGGTGGCCCTAGTGAAATCCTATTTTAAATCGGTGGCGGGATTTAGGGAAGTACAGGCGATCGTTCGTCCTGCTACTACCCCCAGTTTCCTGCAAATGTTAGGAATTATGGTTGCTGATCCCTTCTATGCAGTGATAGGAAAAAAAGAATCCTCTCTAGGATTATAGTCATCGTTAACAATCAGAGGGTGTAGGTCTAACGTTGCCCATCACCCGCCGCCAATGACTTGGGATGATTTAGATAACTTTAGCATAAGGTCGGGTGCAGTGATTTGTTAGATCGCTTCTAATTCTTACCTAGAATCTTGTCATACTCGGAGTGCGATCCAACCCAGAACCAAACTATCTTTTCTTCCTCTGAATTCTTAATCCCTAATGCTCGCCATCCAATGCCGACTCTGACTGACCAGATTTTTTCTCTTGGTTTCACCTCTTTGAACTCTAGGCTGGGGTGAAATGGATTTTCTTTCCAAATCTGGTAATTTTTCTTGGCTGTTTCTTGTACCCTTTGCGGCAAACTTAGAAAAAGTTGACGAAACCTCTTGGTTCTGGATGACTTCATTCTTCCCCAAAGCCTTTATCTTCTGTTCTCCCCTCTTGTTCTTCTATCAGAGCTTCCTGTGCCATTGTTATTAAAGCTCCCAATTCCAGATCCTCGTTGGAAAGGCTTTTCTGCCATTTTAATTCACCTTCAATATCTTCCAGCAATTGTTGAGCAAGTTCATCTTGAAGATGCTCTGGCAGTTTCTGGATTTCTGTGAATGCTTTTTGCAATAGAGTAGTCATGTTTTGTTCATGTTTTACGGGTATTGAACTATTTTACTACTTTTTCTACTCTTGCAATCTAACGGTTTAAGTTTGTCTATAGCTTTATTGTCAACGACTTTAGGGAATAACGGGCTTCAATAAAAGGGCTTCTGAGGGCTGCTCAAGCATTAATAAGCTGTTCGTAATTTAAATTGCTTGTTGAGACGAGGCAAGAGGCAACAGTAAAGGAATTGGAGGAGATTCGGCTAATCTAAGAATAAGCAGTTTAAATAGGGTTTGCTGAATAAATGTGAAATGTAGGCAAGGTAGGGGTTTTGTGGCTTTACGAGCGAAACAGGTGCAAGATTTTTGCGTCTTCATCGGCCCGCGTCCTGTAGGGGCGAAGCATTCGGGCAATAACCTATCGGTGAAACCGGAGATTTTCTATCCGAATGCTTCGCCCGTACTTTTTGCCGCAAACCCTAAATATGTCTTAGCTTACCAGCGCGTCCGCTTCGCCCTAATCTCAATCCTGTTGTGGCAACGATATCAGAGTTTTGTTTTTTACTTTTTGAACAGTAAACCAAACATTTAAACCGTCCACAACTGCTGTTGCCGTTGTGCTAGAATGGCGAAAAATTCTCACAATTGATAATTATGTTAGCCGAATTAGCCGCCGCCGAAATCGCTAAAATCGCCTTTGAAGCTGTTATCGGTAAATTAACGGAAGCAGCCATGGATAAAGGTGTAGAATTGTGGCAAAAAATTAAGCAAAAGTTACAAAAGGAACCCGCCGCCGCTCAGGTTTTAGCGGCAGCCGAACAAACCAAATCCGAGGCGATGATTGAACAGCAAGTGGTTCCTTTTTTACAGGTAGAAATGCTCAAAGACCCCAATTTTGCCCAAGAAATCCAAACCCTAGCACAACAAATTATGACAATTAATCAGAATCAAACAGAAACGAAAACTCAAATTGGTACGCAAATTAACAAAGATATTAAACAACAATTGAACATTCAAGAAGTTAAGGGTAATTTAAATCTAGGAATCCCTCCTGAATGACTGGCGGATCTGCACGCAAAAGCAGACGCAATAGAAAATAATCGCAGTAGTCAAAGGAGTACTTTCAAGGGAGGAGATGCTCGAAAAAGTCTCGTCCATTGGCAGGGAAGGGAGGAGGAAATCACCCAAATTAAGCAGTGGTTTACTGATCCAAATGTTGCGATGATTGGCATCAAAGGAGTTGGAGGAATTGGAAAATCTACCCTAGCCAGTAAAATTTTTGAAGAGAAAATTACCCTCGATCCTTCCCTAGGAGACGATGAAGATTTATTCCCAAAACGCTTTTGGTGGGAAGCGGGAAATCTGGGCGGATTTAGTGGTTTAGCTCGCCAATTCCTGACGGACTTTGGTTATCCCGTCCCCAAAAAAGAAAAAGATTTACAGGAAGCTTTAATCAGACAATTGCAACGCCATCGCCACCTAATTATTATCGATAATCTAGAGAGTTTATTAGGGGAAGATGGTTCTTGGAATAATGAATTTTATCAGCAGTTTTTCACTGCTTGGATAGAAAAAGGTGACACTAGCAAAATTATAGTCACCACCAGAGAAAAGCCAAAAACTAAGGGTTTTAACCGTTGGATTGAGCTAAAAGGTTTGAAACCTCCTGAAGGGGCGCAATTGTTAGCGGAATCGCAAATAACAGGGGATCTAGAGAACTTTTCTCGACGGGTGGATGGTCATCCATTACTCCTGCGATTGGTGGCGGATTTAATCTTAGCCGAATTTCCGCAAAACCCCAGTTTAGAAAGGTTAGCGGATTTAGGATTAGGAAATTTATCGCAACTTTTGAGCGATCCGCAGGTGGTGGGGAGTCATCGTCAAGAGACAGTGGGAATTGCTTTAGTTTTAGATGCTAGTTTTCAGCGACTTAGCCAAAGACAGCAGGAATTATTCACTAAAACCAGCATTTATCGCCGAGAATTTGATTCTCCGGCAGCCAAAGCGGTGATGGATAATTACCCAGAGATCGCACTATCCGAGATCACGGCAGATTTGCGAGAATTACAGCGACGATCATTATTAGAAGAAAAAGAGGAAAATCGCCAGCGAATTTTTAGTTTTCAGCCTTTAGTTTGGGAATATGCACAATACAAAGCCGGTGATCAAAGGGAATTACACCAAAAAGCGATCGCCTATTATCTTTCTATTGCTCAACCCGACTCCTGGGAAATCCTCAACGATGTGCAACCTTACCTAGAAATTTTCTATCATCGCTATCAGTTAACCGAGTACGACAATGCTTTTGATATTCTCCGTGCTATCGATGATTTTATCACCCGACGGGGGTATTATCAAACCCGGGCCGATTATTACCTTGAATTAGTCACTGTTTACCAACAACAGGAGGAGCAAACCAACTGGAATTATGCCGCATCCCTCACCAGTTTAGGCAATGTTTACAATTCCCTAGGAGAATACCAAAAAGCGATCGAGTTTCATCAACAGTCCTTAGCAATCGATCGGGAAATCGGTGATCGGGGGGGTGAAGCGTATTCCTACAATAATTTAGGCAATGTTTACGATTCCCTAGGAGAATACCAAAAAGCGATCGAGTTTTATCAACAGTCCTTAGCAATCACACGGGAAATCGGTGATCGGGGGGGTGAAGCGTCTTCCTACAATAATTTAGGCAATGTTTACTCTTCCCTTGGAGAATACCAAAAAGCGATCGAGTTTCATCAACAGTCCTTAGCAATCACACGGGAAATCGGTGATCGGGGGGGTGAAGCGAATTCCTACATGGGTTTAGGCAATGTTTACTATTCCCTAGGAGAATACCAAAAAGCGATCGAATTTCATCAACAATCCTTAGCAATCAAACGGGAAATCGGTGATCGGGGGGGTGAAGCGAATGCTTGGTTTAATCTGGGACTTACCTACTATAAACTCAAACGTATATCGGAAGCGAAAGAAGCATTTCTTCAGTCGCGGGAATTATATCAAGCATTGGGGTTAGCAGCGGATGTTCAAAAGTGCGATGATGAAATTCGGCAATTAGAAACCCGAAAATATCCCTTAATCGTTGCTTTCTTTCTGGGGGTGGTTAAGTTTCCTTTAGTTTTAATTGGGGGGATAATAGTGGCATTGTGGCGATTGTTAAAAAGATGGTTGAGGAAAGCATAATTATCGGTAGGATGGGTTAAATATCCCTTATTTTTAACCTGAGTTTGACATCTGCTAATTTCCCCTCATAACTACCCTAAAGTGAGAAATTATAGTAATATTTCTAGGGATTGCCAGAAAAGAAAGAGCGCCACGCTGCCGTGCCGATCGCTCCTCCTAAAAGGATAATTAACGTCCAAACTTGATTTTTTTGGGTTCCTTCCACCTTTTCTAGTCTTCTATCCATCCCATCGACTTTCTCAGTTAGTTTTGCTTGTCCTACTTCTAGCTTAGTTAGCCGTTCGTCAATTTTCTCAAATTTCTGGTTAAGATCCTTCTGTAGTCCGTCAAATTTCTGGTTAACATCCTTTTGTAGTCCGTCAAATTTCTGGTTAAAATCTTTCTGTAGGCTGTCAAATTTCTGGTTGAAATCCTGTTGCAAGGTATCGATTTTTTGGTTAAAATCTTTCTGTAGTCCGTCAAATTTCTGGTTAAAATCCTTCTGTAGGCTGTCAAATTTCTGGTTAACATCCTGTTGCAAGGTATCGATTTTTTGGGTGACATCTCTTTGCAAGGTATCGATTTTTTGGTTAACCTCCTTGATGCTGTCTTTAATTTCCTTGAGGACAGATTCAAGACTATAAGTAACGGTTTCGTTAGACATTTTGGTAACATCCCTGGGAGTAATGATAGTACAATAATTTTATTTTAATCCTAAATCTGGTTATTAAAAACTGATTACCTATTGCCTAGGATTTAGTCTTATGCTAATATTTCTAAGGATTACCAGAAAAGAAAGAGCGCCACGCTGCCGTCCCGATCGCTCCTCCTAAAAGGATAATTAACGTCCAAACTTGATTTTTTTGGGTTCCTTCCACCTTTTCTAGTCTTCTATCCATCCCATCGACTTTCTCAGTTAGTTTTGCTTGTCCTACCTCTAGCTTAGTTAACCGTTCGTCGATTTTATCAAATTTCTGGTTAAAATCCTTCTGTAGGCTGTCAAATTTCTGGTTAACATCTTTCTGTAGGCTGTCAAATTTCTGGTTAAAATCCTTCTGTAGGCTGTCAAATTTCTGGTTAACATCCTGTTGGAAGGTATCGATTTTTTGGTTAACTTCCTTGATGCTGTCTTTGATTTCCTTGAGGACGGATTCAAGACTATAAGTAACGGTTTCGTTAGACATTTTGGTAACATCCCTGGGAGTAATGATAGTACAATAATTTTATTTTAATCCTAAATCTGGTTATTAAAGACTGATTATTTATTGCCTCTCCTGATATGTAGCCTATACTCAACGGATTTAGTATAACTATCTCTGCCATTACTTTTGAAAAATGCTATAAATTTCCTCGGCAATATTTCTGCTACCTCCGGACTCTCCCACTCTAATTTTGCCATTTTCTAAACATCTGTGTAAATAACGAGAATCTGCCAAAATATCAATAATTTTAACTGCGGCATTTTTAAATAAATTTACCTCCGTGGGTTTCTGTCCAATAGTTATCACCGATTCCCCTAATAAGCGCATTTGTGCCTCGGCAAAAGGATAGGTAAATTGGGGACCAAATCCGGGTATTTGTAGGACGGGTTTTCCTAATCCCACCGCTTGTTCTACTGCTGTCCCCGCCATGGCTAAACAAGCGTCACAATGGTGTATAATATCGGCAAAAGCATCACGATAACAGCACAATAAAGCCCCATTTTTCTCTAATTTTCCCGCTCCTAAATAATGCCATCCCTCTTGTTTAGCTAAATTTTCTAAGTCGGTTTCTCTGATACTAGGAATGATAGCAGCCCGAAACTGCATCGGTTTAATTTTAACTATTTCCTCACAGACTTGTAACTGTAAAGCCAAATTACTCAAAGCTTCGGGTAAACGACTCCCCGCTAATAAAGCAATCATGGGAATTTGACTATCTAATTCTAAATCTTTACCCGTTGGTGTTAAGACATCCATAATCGGATAACCAGCAAAAATCGCTTTTTTAATACCCCGATTTTCTAGGTCTGTTGCTGTATATTTATCCCTAGTGAAAACCCTTAAACACTTGTCTGATCTTAAACATAATTCCGTGAGTAAAGGTAATTTAATTGTGCCTTCGTAATAACTGGAAGTAGAAACAATAAAAGCCACAAAGGGACGACCGGTTAAACGAGCGATCGCAATCGGCACGATATCCCCCACTGCTATCAATAAATCACAATCCTTGCTAACTTTAAAAGCTGCCTGAATTTGCTGAATAGTTAGACTAATTAATCCCGCACCAATATCCTTAATCCAATTCAAAGGATTGGTATAAATAATTCCCCCCGATGGCATAGTGGCAGTGGGGGCAATAATTGGTACTGGCAATTTTTGATAAGCTTTTCCCTCTCCCACTAAAGGCAAAGCAGCTATAGATAATTGGGGCTGAATTTTTTGTAATTCCCCCAGAATTAAACTAGCATTTAAATCCTCGCCATGACCATTACTAAGAAATAAAACCTGTTTAAGCATCGATTTGTTATCCTCTATATTCCCTTGCTGCCAAAGAAACCGCCACCGTCACCGATTTGGCTTCTATTTGCTTGCTTACTAGCAAAGTATCGCCCATTTTTAAAGCGGCAGCTTCAGCGACGCTAGGGGTTCCTTCTTTCTTGTTGACAATAGCCGAGGGATTGGGGACATTAATATCTCTCAACTCCTCAGCAGTAAAGGTTTTTAGTGGCAATCCTTGCTCTTGACAATAGGCAATTAAACCCCGTTCATTAGCTTTGATGTCAAGGGTGGCGATACCAGCAATAGCGGCTAAAGAGAGGTGATAACGCTTAAAAACATCCCTAATTGCCCTATCTATGACCGCTTTCTCCGTCCCACGGATGCAACCTATTCCTAACCATAATAATCGTCCATGGCACTGCACTTTTGCCCCGGAAGGATCGGGGTAAAAACCAGGTTGGCTAAAACCTGTCCACAGGGGACCTATCCCAATTAAATCAATTGCAGGTAGGTGGAAAGCAGGGGAAGCGCTAGTCATAGAAGACTACAATATTTTTACCGGTTGAAATTGTTCGCCTTCGTCCAGTTGCCAAGCTTGTAAATCGATCGCTCGTCCTGAAACGACGGAGACAATTAAATAAGTATATCCTGACCAGGCTAATTGGCGATCGATTTCCGAGGGAATGGCGGCATGATCGGGATGGGAATGATAGATACCGATAATTTCTAGCTGGTTTTCCCGCGCCGATTTTTGAGCTTGTAAAAGCACTTCTGGCGCAATACTAAAGCGGTTTTTCCTATTACCTGACCAGTTATTTTCTGTGGTTTGCACGGTGATCACTTGGGCTGCGGTTTCGGTAATTTTTCCCAAGAGTAACCCACAACATTCTTCGGGATAGGTGGATTCTGCGTGGGTGAAAATACGCTGGTAAATTTGGTCTGTAATCAGGATCATAAGGGAAAATTTTCAAAACCTATTGATGTTAGTTTGCTTTGGCTATAGGGAACTTGAAAACTGGGTGCATCTCAATTTGGTCGAAATATCTATAGGACATTTTGGACGCAGGCGATGCGCCCTTACCATTGGCGCAATAATATTATTGTAGGGACTAATTGCCTTCGCCCTCTTTTAGTAACTTCTGCATCGCTGACTCAGGAATAACTTATTCTTGGCCGGTTCCAGCCAATGTTAAATTTATCTTATTGTTCCCTAACCTTTGCACTGAACTGATAAATGTCGATCGATTTTCGCAATCTTAATACACTTTGGGGTTCTATTTTAGTCGAAACATTGGCCCGTTTGGGATTGAAGATAGGGGTGGTTTCTCCCGGATCGCGATCGACTCCTTTAACGGTAGCCTTGGCAAGACATCCCCAGATTGAAGCTATTCCCATCTTAGACGAGCGCTCGGCCGCCTTTTTTGCCCTGGGATTAGCCAAACAATTATATCAACCGGTGGTTTTAGTCTGCACTTCTGGCACTGCCACGGCTAATTTTTATCCCGCAGTCATTGAAGCAAAAGAAAGTCATGTCCCTTTATTAATTCTAACCGCCGATCGCCCCCCAGAATTGCGTCATGCTCACGCCGGTCAGACTATCGATCAAGTCAAACTCTACGGTAATTATCCAAATTGGCAAGCGGAAATTAGCTGTCCTAGTGCCAATATCGAGCGTTTACGCTATCTCCGTCAAACTATCATCCACGCGTGGTGGCGCTGTCTCGATCCTGTCCCCGGAGTGGTGCATCTGAACTTACCATTTCGGGATCCCCTCGCACCAACTCCCGATCTAGAAATTAACAATTTAGAGGCTAATTTTGACCAAGAGGCTTTTTTTAGCCATATATCTCGGCAAAATATGCCAATTAACCACTCAATTCTCCAAATTAATTCTTTACCCTCCAAAGGAATTATCATCGCGGGATTAGCTTCCCCGCAAAACCCTGAAAGTTACTGTCAGGCGATCGCTGATTTAGCCCGATCGCAACAATATCCCATCTTAGCGGAAGCTTTATCTCCTCTGCGAAACTATGCAGGGTTAAATCCCCATCTCATCACCACCTATGATTTATTATTGCGGAATCCTGCCCTTAGGACCCAATTAACCCCCGATGTTGTCCTGCAAATTGGCGAATTACCCACCAGCAAAGAATTACGGACCTGGTTAGAAGAAATCGACTGTCCGCGCTGGATTATCGATCCCCATCCCGATAATTACGATCCTCTACAGGGAAAAACCGGACATCTCAGGGTAAATATCGAGCAATTAGGGGATCTATTCCCAGATAAAACCGATAATAATCGAGAATATCGGCAATTATGGCAAAAATTCGACCAGCAAGCCAGATTTAAAATCGATCGCCTTTTGGCAGCAGAAACTAAACTGATTGAAGGTAAAATCCCCTGGCTGCTCTCCCAATACCTCCCCCCCCGCACCCCGATCTTTATCTCTAATAGTATGCCTGTTCGCTATGCCGAGTTTTTTAACCCGCCTAGCGATCGCCAAATTCGTCCCTATTTTAACCGCGGGGCCAATGGCATCGACGGCAACCTCTCCACTGCGATAGGAATAGCTTATAAAAATGTCCCTAGTCTGCTATTAACGGGAGATTTAGCCCTATTACACGACACAAATGGTTTTTTAATCAAAAAATATTTTGTTGGCTCCTTGACCATAATTTTAATCAATAACAAGGGGGGAGGCATTTTCCAGATGTTGCCGATCGCCAAATTTGACCCTCCCTTTGAAGAATTTTTTGCCACTCCCCAAAATATCGACTTTTGCCAACTCTGTCGCACCTACGGTATTGATTACCATTTAATCAGCGATTGGACTGATTTTCAGGAAAAAATCGCAGTTTTGCCGGAATCAGGGATAAGATTACTAGAAATATCCTGCGATCGAGCTTTTAATACCCAATGGTTCCTCAGTAATTATGTGTAGGGTGTGGGGTGTGGGGTGTGGGGTGTGGGGTGTGGGGAAGTGGGGAAGTAGGGTGTAGGGTGTAGGGTGTGGGGTGTGGGGAAGTGGGGAAGTGGGGAAGTGGGGAAGTGGGGAGAATAAAGCTGCCTATTGCAAGAGTGCCTATTGCAAGAGTGCATGAGTGCCTATTGGGACTTAGACAAAAAACAAATCGAGAAAAGCCTCAACTCCAATCCCCGCTTGGGATTTACTTCGAGAAGCCCAAAATCGCTGAAACCCAGATAGATCAAGGAAAATCATCAATCGAGGTTAACCCTTTGTCCCGTAATG
>NZ_JAPZSZ010000167.1:0-21324 GCF_027532095.1 Microcystis sp. LE19-195.1E | reverse complement strand
ACTCGACCGACCCAACTGCAACAAAAAGCGTTAGATTTATTGGGAGTTTCCCTGATTTGTACCCAGTAACGGGGCGGCGGAAATTCTTTTAATCCCTTCTACAGCACAGGTTATGGCTTTTTGTCAACGGGGAAGTCCAGAAATAACTCAGATAGGAATGTAACCCTAATTCCCAAGTATCTCGATAAGCTTGCACCATCTCTGGTTCGCGGGTGAAATCATCGTCATCGTTGTGTTTAACGTCGCGTTTCCTCACAAAAGGTTGAAAATTAGAACCAAATTTTACCCCGTAGGGAGGGTCAATATAAATCATCTGCACTTTACCCCCCATCCCCTCGTATTGCAGTAGGGAGTTCATCGTCACCAACGAGTCACCGAGAATCATCCGGTTTACCCATTTATCGTGGTACTCGTAAGCTCGGAGAATCTGGTCAGTAATTGACCATTTAGGGTCATTAAATAGATTCAATTGTTCCCCTTTTTCCACCTTGTGGGATTTCAGGGTTTCAATAATTGCCCTAGTGGATAAACGTTCATGGACAAATAGGGGTAAAGTCGGCACTTGAAAAGATAACCTTTCGGCCTTTCCTGTCCAATTTAAAAACGGTTCACCGATTGCCTTGAGTTTACGCGCTACTATTTTGGCGGTTTCTAAATCTTCTGCTGCGAGAATTTGCTCAATTAAAGCCTCAGCTTCTTCTCGTGCGGGGTTTTCATCCCAGTTTAACTCCGGGGACAAGGAGGAATCATAACGATAGGTGACAGGGGGTTTCTTTTTCTTGAAGTGGGGTTCCGTGCCAATATCGGGACGCTGGGGATGTTCCTCGCCATGGTTGTAACTTTTGGCTTCCGTTTGCTTGTTCGTCTTCTTGGGCATTAGCAACTCTTCCTCCAAGGCGAGGTCAATCTTTAACCCCAAGAGAGCCGTAAAAAAGCGAACTTCTCTGGGGAGAAATTCGCCTTAATTTCCAGAAATTCTGAATTTATTAATTAGGCACGAGCTTCGAGACGACCATAGAAAATGCCGCGAATTTTCACTTCTTCAGCATCTTTTGCCCCTAAATCGGTGTCGGAAGGCTGTTCACTTTCAAAAACACCAGCAAACTCCCCGGTAGAAGCGTCAACTTTAGTTACCTGTAAAGACATAGTACCTTTACCCAGTTCCGTCGCTTTGACGTTAGCACGCTGGAAATCTTGACTATCAGCACTAGCGGGTAAAGCGACAGCGTTATCATAACCCGTTACCACACCCCGACCTTTGGGATCTAAGAAGCCGGCACCACGATAGGAGGGAACTTTAAAGTCACCTTCAAAATCCGTGGAACTGTTAATCGAGCTAAATCCAGCTTCGGTTTTGCCAGTGAAACCTTTAATGGTAAAGAAGAGGGGAACTCTTTCACCTCCGGGTAATTGTACGGTAATGGGTTGGAAATCGATACCGTCTTCTTCCTTGAGGGTTAAAACACCGTCTTCGGCTACGGTTAAACTCGCTGTCATCTGTTCTAAACTGGTGGTATCTCTGGTTAAGAGTTTACCCGGGATAAAGGTGGCCGCTTCCCGCTTATTAATGGGTTCACCCTTGACAAAATATTCTTGGGGTTCTAGGCATAAATCTGTCACCACATAACTTTCGCCGCGTTCTAAGGGGAGAGTACCCCGGGTGAACTCGGAAATCTGGGGACATTTGTTAGCTAATCCCGTGTTTAAAATTTCATCATAGGTTAGCTCGTTTCTATTCAGGACGGCACTAGGCGCGTCGCTACAAGCTGTCAATACCCCTAAGCACAAGGCTAAAAAGGCAACTAACAAGGCACGAAATCTCATCTATGTCAACCTCTCTTTGTCAATCTTTACAATTACTACCCTTGATCCATAGCCTGATGAATTATCGAATCGGTCGGGCCAATTCACCGAAACTCAGTTTATCAAAGATCAGTGACCATTGAGAAGATGGGAGACAGGGGACGGCAGGCAGGAGATAGGAGTCAGGAGATAGGAGTCAGGAGATAGGAGTCAGGAGACGGAAGGCAGCCGGCAAGAGGCAACAGTAAAGAGATTGGAGGAGATTCGGCTAATCGAAGAATAAGCAGTTTAAATACGTCTTAGCTTAGGAGTCAGTCCCGATGAAAAAATTTTCACCACCACAGATGAAAGAGGTTTCCTTCCCCACACCCCACACCCCACACCCCACACCCTACACCCCACTTCCCCACTTCCCCACTTCCCCACTTCCCCACTTCCCCACTTCCCCACTTCCCCACTTCCCCACACCCTCTTTCAAGTCAGGAGGCTCTCAGTAACTGATAGCTGATGACTGATATGATTGGTGTGACTGTTTTCAAATAGGAACATGAATAGCCGATTGCCGGGAGATAACAGCCAATTAGATAGCCAACTAGATTCCCTTGTAACGACGGTGACAGCGATCGCCCAAGAACAGCAGGGAGATTGTAACGGTTTGTTAATGTTGCTGCGAACTTTAGAAAATTTACATCGGCAAATTCGCGAGCAGATGTTCGAGCCATCTTTACCCAATACCCGTAAGGACTTATACGGATTACTCCGGGATATCGAGGAAACCGGGGGATGGCCCTATATAGAACGGATGAAGTTACAAATGTTAATGGAAAAATTATTAGCCAGTGAAGTCGGCGCGCTCGATTCGGCGGCAAAAACCGATGATCGAGAAAAATGAGTTTCCAGAGGTTACGGAGCGGGTTACAGTATTGGGAAAATGGATATTTTAGGGGTAGTTCGTAAATCATGACCACCGTGAACCCGATTAAATTTGGAACCGATGGCTGGCGCGGGATTATCGCCGCCGATTTTACTTTCGATCGAGTCGCTCTGCTCGCTCCCTTGGCGGCTCAGGTTTTAGCGGATAATTATGGTCAGATCACGGGTTCGCGGACGATGATCGTCGGCTATGATCGGCGGTTTATGGCGGAGGATTTTGCTCAAACTGCGGCGGAATCGCTTCAAAAAGCCGGTTTTGATGTGCTTCTCTCCCAATCCTACGCTCCGACTCCCGCTTTTAGTTGGGCAGCTCGAGCAGAAAATGCTCTCGGTGCGATCGTGTTAACCGCCAGTCATAACCCGGCTAAATATCTCGGTTTGAAGGTTAAAGGTTATTTTGGTGGTTCTGTCTCGCCGGAAATTACCCAACAAATTGAAGCTTTATTGTCTAATCCGCCGCAATTTAACGCCAAGGCAGGTAAATTAAGCACTTTTGAACCGTGGTCAGGTTATTGTCAGGGTTTACGCCAAAAAGTTAATATTGCCGCTATTGCCGAGGCGATCAAATCGGGACAACTAAAAGTTTATTCCGATGTCATGCACGGTGCGGCGGCTACCGGTTTAGAGCGTCTTTTGGGGGTGGGGATCACGGAATTACGCGGCAATCGCGATCCTTTGTTCGGTGGCGGCTCTCCAGAACCTTTACCGAGAAATTTGAGAGAAATCATCGATAAACTGGCTCACAGCGCAAATTTAGCCCCTTTGCGAGTAGGTTTGGTCTTCGATGGGGATAGCGATCGAGTGGCGGCGATCGATGGTCGGGGGAATTTTTTAAGCACCCAAAATCTCATCCCGATTTTAATCGAGCATTTAGCCGGCAAAAAGGGAATGAGAGGGGAAATTGTCAAAACGGTGAGCGGTTCCGATTTAATCCCCAAATTAGCCAGTTTATACGGTTTATCGGTCTTTGAAACCCCGATCGGTTATAAGTATATCGCCGATCGAATGTTGACCACTCCTGTGTTAATTGGTGGGGAAGAGTCGGGAGGTGTCGGTTATGGTACTCACATTCCCGAACGGGATGCTTTATTATCAGCTTTATACGTTTTGGAAGCGGTGGTAGAATCGGGCCAAGATTTAAGCGATCTTTACGCGCAATTACAGGATAAAACCGGGTTTCATTCTGAGTATGATCGCATTGATTTACCCTTAGCTAATATGGAAGCTCGCGCTCAGTTAATTACTGCTTTGGATCAGGAACCCTTAAGGGAAATTGCCGGTAAACAAGTGACTGATTGTAATACTATGGACGGTTATAAATTCCGTTTAGAAGATGGCAGTTGGTTGTTAATTCGCTTTAGTGGCACAGAACCGGTTTTGCGTCTCTACTGTGAATCTTCAACCCTCGATCAAGTTGATGAAATTCTCACCTGGGCCAAATCTTGGGCTATCTATATCTAATAGAAAACGGGTTTCTTCAAGAAACCCGTTTTCTATTTTCAAAAAATTAAGATAAAACGGGGATGAACTAGGAAATTTTCAGCCCGCGAATCGCATAATCTAATAATTCGATGGGATGAATAACGGGTGTATCTTTTCCCTGTAATTGTAGATGTTTTTTAATTTGTAGGGAACAACCCGGATTAGGAGAAGCAATCACCGCAGCCCCAGTATTTAATAAATTGCGTACTTTCTGCTGACCTAATTCATCGGCAGTATCTGGCTGTAGCATATTATAAACTCCGGCACTGCCACAACACAAGGCCGCATCGATAGGTTCTTTTAAGTTAATATTGGGGATTTTTTGCAATAATTGCCGTGGTTGCACGGAGATTTTTTGTCCGTGTAAAAGATGACAGGCATCTTGATAAACTAGGGTTAATTCTGTCTCGGTAATCGGGGATAAATCAGCAGTTAAACCCACTGCGGCTAAAAATTCTTGGGCATCGCGTACTTTAGCCACAAACTCCTTAGCCCTATCTTTATATTCAGGATCATCGGCTAAAATATGATGATATTCCTTGAGAGTATGACCACAACCCGCCGCATTGATAATAATATAATCAACCTCGGTTTCTGCGAAACTATCGATCATTTGTCTGGCTAAACTTTGTGCTTGTTTTTCCTGTCCTTGATGTGCGGGTAAAGCGGCACAACAACCCTGGGTTTTTGGGATAACCACTTCGCAACCATTGGCAGTTAAAACCCGCACTGTTGCTTCATTTACCGGCGAGAAAAAGAGGCGCTGCACACAACCTAAAACTACTCCCACTCGATAGCGTTTTTCAGTTTGGGAGGGAATAACATCGGCATAGTTTTTAAACAAAGAGGCCAGGGTGATTTTGGGTAAAATTGATTCCATCGCCGCTAGACGGGGAAAGAGCATTTTTAAGATACCCGATTTCCTGACTAGGGTTTGTAATCCCAGGGTTTGATATAACCAGAGGAAGGGTAAAAATAATTTGAGACGGACGGGATAGGGAAAGAGATTAAAAATCAGAAAACGAATAATTTTATCTTTAAAACTGCGGGGTTGATTGCGTTCCACTTGCGGACGAACTGCGGCGATTAATTGATCGTATTGTACTCCCGATGGACAGGTACTAACACAGGCTAAACAACCTAAACAAGTATCAAAATGTTGGCTAGTGGTTTCGTCTAAAACTGCTTCCCCTTTATTGATGGCATTCATCAGATAAATTCTGCCCCGAGGGGAGTCCATTTCTTTGCCAATCACTCGATAACTGGGACAGGTAGATAGACAAAAACCACAGTGAACACAACTATCGATTAATTCTTGGGCAGGGGGATTCTTGGGGTCAAATCCTTGATTTTTTTGGTCGATTAATTCTTGAAAGTTAACGGAATGTTCGGAGGTTTGCATGATTTTAAATTAGATTTTGTTAAGAAAGCGTTCAGGACTAAAAATACCGTGAGGATCGAATTTAGTTTTTAGGGTTTTCATCATGGTAATCGCGTTACCTGTATAGCCCCAAGGTTCAATTTTTTCTTTTAGGGATGGGGGCGCGGTTAACACCGTTAAATAACCCTGATTGGCACTGCATAAAGAGCGAATTTTGTCAAGATTTTCCTCCGATCTTAAGATAACTTTACCCACCCCACTACTAATATTAATCGAGGCTAGTCCGTTAATTTGGTCGATAACTAGAGCTAAATTGCTAGGTAATAATCCTATTTTGCCGAAAAAATTGCCCTCTTGGTCATAATTATCGATTGTTTTTCGGTATCTTTGCCCTAGAGAAACTTCTGCCTCATCCCGATAATAATTGGTCTGACAGTCTAACTGTTGTCCTAAATAACTCACCTGTTGCGATTGTTCGCTAATACTTTCGGGAATGCTTTGAAAACGCAGCAGTAAAGCGACTTTTTCCCCTAATCCTAGTGCTTGCGTCATCCCTGGGTTTAAACATTCAGCCACGGTGGGAGTTAAGGCCGATTGCCGAATAACTTGACTTAATTTACTAATATTTTCGCTATTTCCAGTGATGATCAGGGTTTCTGAGTGAGCAGTTTCGGGATACAGTCGCAGGGTAATCTGATCGATAATCCCTAAAGTGCCGTAGGAACCCGTAAATAGCTTCATCATGTCGTATCCCGCCACATTCTTGACCACACGCCCTCCAGCTTTAGCAATCTCGCCATCGTGACGGATAAAGGAGAATCCTAGGATCAGATCCCGGACACCACCGTATCTTTGCCGCCATGTTCCCGCGTCGGCTGTGGCTATAATACCGCCAATCGTGGCATTATCGGCGTAACTGGGATCAAGAGGAAGAAATTGACCGCTAGGAGCTAAAAAAGCCTGTAAATCCGCTAGTTTAAGCCCAGCTTGCACGGTTATAGTTAAATCTCCCCTAGCATGGTCAATAATCCGGTTGAGATTTTGGGTACTGACTAAAATATCGGGCGACTCGACTAACCCACCCCAATCTAATTTACTGCCTTGACCGTAGGCCAGTAAAGACAGACGATTTTCGTTGGTAAAACGCACCAGAGAGGATAAAGCGGTTGTATTAGCGGGATAAACTATAATTTCAGGACTTTTGCCCCTAATTGCCCTTGATAATCTTTCTTGTTCCTCTTTTGGCACTTGTTGCCAGGTAATAACTGTCGTGTCGGGGGGTAAAATAGAAGTTATCTGAACAGCGATCGCAGTCATATTTTACAAAAGAATTGAGGAGTGAGGACTTACCTGCCGATAATGGCGAAGAATGGGGGTAATGCCGGGGCTAATCAGTAATTTTCAGCCTCTATTAATCAGATTACCTTAGTTTGGCTCTCCCTCTCCGATGTCAGGCAATTCTAGCAATACTGAGGCACAAAAAAAGCTCTCTTGCATAAATCAAAAAATTTTCGGTAAATGTAGGGAAAAGGGGAAAGGTTAAAGGGAAAATTATCCTTTTGCAAGAGTGCCTCTTGCCTTTTGCCTCGTCTCAACAAGCAATTTAAATTACGAACAGCTTAACTGCTAAATTAGCCATACACTCGTGTCATAATGTTAGATTACCTCGATCAGTAAGCCAAGAAGTAATGAGTGTAGATTGGACGAATAGCCGCGCCAAGCGATTAAGTGCCTTACCCCCCTACGTTTTCGCCCGCTTGGATGAATTAAAAGCCTTAGCCCGCAAAGAAGGACTAGATTTAATCGATTTAGGTATGGGCAACCCGGACGGTCCTGCCCCGCGTCCAGTTATCGAAGCGGCCATTCAAGCTTTTGAAACCCCCCAATTTCACGGTTATCCCCCCTTTGAAGGAACCGCCAGTTTCCGAGAAGCGATCGCTAAATGGTATGATCGCTCTTATGGTGTGGAACTCAATCCCGATAACGAAGCTTTACCCCTGCTAGGTTCCAAAGAGGGCCTATCTCACCTAGCCCTAGCTTATGTTAACCCCGGCGATGTGGTCTTAGTTCCCAGTCCCGCCTATCCCGCCCATTTTCGCGGTCCTTTGATTGCTGGGGCGACGCTATACCCGATCATTTTAAAAGCAGAACAGGATTGGCTGCTAGATATCGATTCTATCCCCGAAGATGTGGCTAAACGGGCGAAAATCCTCTATTTTAACTATCCTAGTAACCCCACCGCCGCCGTTGCCCCTCGGGAATTTTTTGAAAAAATCGTTGCTTGGGCCCAGCACTATGAGATTATGCTCGTCCACGATCTCTGTTATGCTGAATTAAGTTTTGATGGTTATCAGCCCACCAGTTTATTAGAAATTCCGGGGGCAAAAGAGATTAGTGTGGAATTTCATACCCTCTCGAAAACCTATAATATGGCTGGGTGGCGCGTCGGTTTTGTCGTGGGCAATTCCGATATTATTCAAGGGTTACGCACCCTGAAAACCAATCTCGATTATGGTATCTTTTCCGTCATCCAAAAGGCGGCCGAAACCGCCCTACAACTGCCGGATGAATACGTCAAACAAGTACAGGAAAGATACCGGCAGCGACGAGATTTTTTAATCAAAGGTTTGGCGCAATTAGGTTGGGATATTCCCCCCTCTAAGGCGACAATGTATCTCTGGGTCCCCTGTAGCGTCGGTATGACTTCCACGGATTTCGCCCTTACTGTTTTGCAAAAAACTGGTGTCGTGGTCACTCCGGGCAATGCTTTTGGAGAGGGAGGGGAAGGTTATGTGCGCGTCAGTTTAATCGCCGATATCCCGCGATTAGGGGAAGCTTTACAGCGCCTCGAAGATGCGGGAATTCGCTATCGGTAAGGAGAGTTTTTCCCCTTGATTTACGGGCCAAATCCCTCTAGGCACTGGCTAAAATTGCGATTATGATGGAATTTTATCGCGGTAGCTTGCCACTTCCATGACCTACAGCTTAAGAATTGCCGATATTCCCATCAGTGAAAGACCAAGGGAACGTTTAATCAGTGTCGGGGCGAAAAACCTCAGTAACGCCGAATTATTAGCGATTTTACTAGCTACAGGTCAAGGTAAAGGCAAACTCTCGGCAGTGGGTTTAGGACAGCATATTCTCAACGAATTGAGTAAATATCGCCGGGAGCCTTTGGACGTTTTGAGGGATATTCACCCCCATGAATTAACCGCTATTCATGGCATTGGACCGGCTAAGGCCACTACTATTCTAGCGGCGATCGAATTGGGAAAACGAGCTTTTCAACGACGACCGACGGAAAAAATGGTCATCGATAGTCCCGATACCGCTGCCGCTATTCTTGGACACGAACTAATGTATCAGTCTCAGGAACGTTTCGCCGTTATTTTACTCGATGTCAAAAATCAGTTAATCGCACTCAAAGTGATTACTATCGGCACAGCCACGGAAACACTGGTACATCCGCGAGAAATCTTTCGAGAAGTAGTTAAACAATCAGCTACTAAGTTAATTATCGCCCATAATCACCCCACTGGGTCACTTGTGCCTAGTCAAGACGATATTTTACTCACAGAACAATTATTACAGGGAGCCACCTATCTAGCCATTCCTCTCCTAGATCATTTGATCCTCGGTAATGGCAACTTCCAAAGTCTTCGCCAAATCACAGATCTTTGGGAAAAATATCCCCAAGAAGATTAGACCTCTTGCAACAATCACAAATTGTTGTTAGGTTTAGCTGGAAAAGGGAGCGAGTGCGCTCGAAATCTGGGTAAAATTTGAGAGATACAATCGGTCAATTGGGCATGGATTATAAAGAAGCGGGCGTGGATGTGGAAGCAGGACGCGCTTTTGTCGAGAAAATTCGCCAAAATGTGGAAAGTACCTTCCGTCCTGAAGTTATCGGCGGTTTAGGCGGTTTTGGCGGCTATTTTCAGTTACCTTCCGGTTATCGGCAACCGGTGTTAGTATCGGGAACTGATGGCGTAGGAACCAAGCTGAAAATTGCCCATAGTCTCAATTGCCATGATACGGTGGGAATTGACCTCGTGGCCATGTGCGTCAACGATGTCTTAACCTCTGGGGCTGAACCTTTATTTTTCTTGGATTATCTCGCCACCGGTAAACTGGAAGCGTCACAGTTAGCAGCGGTGGTATCGGGAATCGCTAGGGCCTGTCGTGATAGTGGTTGTACTCTTTTGGGAGGGGAAACGGCGGAGATGCCGGGGTTTTATTCGGCGGGAGAGTACGATTTAGCGGGTTTTTGCGTCGGTATTGTCGAAAAAAGTCAATTACTCGACGGCAGTAAGGTGCAAATCGGCGATGTGGCTATCGGTTTAGCCAGTAGTGGGGTTCACAGTAACGGTTTTAGTCTTGTTCGTAAGATTATCGACACCCAGGGCTTAAATTGGCAAGATTGCCCCGAAATTTTGGCTGGCTCTAGCTTAGGTGAAGTTTTGTTAACTCCCACTAGACTTTATGTTAAACCTGTGCTAGAACTGCTGCGCTCTGGGTTAGATATTCACGCCATGGCCCACATTACTGGGGGTGGCATCCCAGAAAATTTGCCCCGCTGCTTAGGGAAAGGGCATTCCGTGCAGATTTACCGCGAAAGTTGGCCAGTTTTGCCAATTTTTCACTGGTTAGCCCAGATGGGTTCGGTTAATTCCGAAGCCATGTTTAATACTTTTAATATGGGTATCGGTTTTGTGATCATTGTCCCATCAGATCTGGCGCAATTGACTATTAATCAACTACAATCCTCTGGGATTAATGCCTACCAAATCGGCGAAGTGATTGCCGGTAAGGGGGAGATTGTTGGGCTTGATTAAAGTTAGTTCAGGCTAAGAAGATTTTGCCATGAATTCCACCAAAAAATCAGGTTGACTGGCTGGGATAGCAGCAGAGTTTCGGCCTATCCCCAACCCAATTTATATTAAGTTTTTTTACTTAAGTAGTTATACTTAGTTTGCTTCTCGATAGAATCAAGTCAGAACCTCATAAGGCACTTTTTCAGAGAAAAGGAGGTTATAGCCATGCAAGAAATGCCTATCCCCCAACTCTTAGGGTAGCGGTGGTCTGGGGAAAAGGTGCTGGTGACTGGAGCTTCGGGATTTAAAGGCAGTTGGTGATTTGACGCTCCCCGAAGCGCTCATGGGAGGGATTCTTGGTTCAACAAGTCCACCATACCAAGTACCTAAGTACAGGACAAAAAATCTAAGGACTGCAAAAAGCTAAGTACAGGACAAAAAATGAAGATAAAGGAGAAAAGTCATGTTGACAACTCAAGATACCCAAAAAGATAATTCCTTCGCAGAAGCTCGGAAACAAACTGAAGAATACAAACGCTTGCAAGAAGTCCGTGAACAAAATATCCCTTGGAAAAAATGGGGTCCCTATTTAAGCGACCGCCAATGGGCAACTATGCGGGAATACTACGGAGAAGAAGATAAAGCTTGGGGTTATTTCAGCCATGATGAAGCTCGAAATCGTTCTTATCGATGGGGTGAAGACGGCATTTTTGGAATTTCTGATGAGTGTCAGCGTCTATGTTTTGCCCTAACCCTTTGGAATGGAAAAGATGAGCTTTGGAATGAAAAAGTTCAGCATTCCGAAAAGCATCTCAAAGAAAGATTTTTTGGTTTACCTGGTATGTGGGGGCAAAACCAAGGAAATCACATGGAAGATGTCAAGGAATATTACTTTTATTTAGATAATACTCCCACTCATTCTTATATGAAGGCCTTGTATAAGTATCCTTATAAATTTCCTTATGATGATCTCATTGAAGAGAATAATAAACGAGGAAAAGATAAACCTGAATATGAGCTAATTGATACTAATTGTTTCGACGAGGGATACTTTGATGTTGTTGTCGAATATGCCAAGAAGACTCCTGAAGATATTTTAATTAAAATTACTGTTTGGAATCAGGGAAATGGTGAGCATGATTTACATATTTTACCGACGCTTTGGTTTCGTAACACTTGGTCTTGGGGACAACTGAATGACAAAAAACCCAGCCTAAAAATAATTAATGATCGCCAATTCAAAAATGAATTAGCGGATGTTAAAAACAATGAATTTGTTTTGGTTGAAGCTGATTGTCATAATCCTAAGTTAAAATCAATGTATTTTTATTGTGAAAAGCCACAAGAAGTTCTTTTTACCGACAATGAAACTGGCAAAAAGAATGCGATTGAGCAGTATATTTTCAATCAGGATGCAGAGCAATCTCGGCAACAAGGAACGAAGTTTTCTGCTCATTATTTTGAGTCGATTCTTCCCCATAAGTCAACTAAAAACAATCGAAAAGTCATTCGCCTCAGACTTAGTAATGATCCTAACAAAGTAGAGCCTTTTGCCAATGATTTTGAGGAAATATTTGGCCAACGACAAAAAGAGGCTGATGCTTTCTATGAGGCGATTACTCCTTTTCGTATTTCAGATTCAGATGAAGAGCGACAAATTCAGAGACAAGCATTTGCGGGAATGTTATGGAATAAACAATTTTATTACTATGTTGTTCAAGATTGGCTTCAGGGTGATTTCTTATATCATCGGCATCGAATATACCCCGATCATGAGATGCCTAAGCCTGATAAGAGAAACATTAATTCTCAATGGACTCACTTACACAATGAAAATATTATTTCCATGCCTGATAAATGGGAATATCCTTATTATTGTGTTTGGGATTCTGCATTCCATGCCGTTACTTTTGCTTTAATCGATCCTGATTTTGCCAAAGAACAATTATGTCTCTTTACTCAACCTCATTATATGAAAGCTAATGGTCAAATTCCCTCTTGTGAGTTTGATTTTAATCAAATACACCCACCTATTCTGGCTTGGGCAGCTTTGCAAGTATATGAAATAGAGCGAAATGTCTATGATTTGCCTCCTGATCGACGATTTCTACAAAATATTTTTGATAAGTTAGTCAAGAATTTTGACTGGTGGTTTGAATCTAATAAACTAGATGACGGTAAGTATTTATTTAATGCTGGATTTTTAGGATTAGATAATATATCTATCGTTGATCGTAATCAATTTTTGAAAGATAAAAGTGTCACAATTGAACAAGTTGATGCTACTGCTTGGGTAGGAATGTTCTGCTTGAATATGCTGAAAATTGCAACTGAAATAGGAAAAAATGAGAATCTAGAAAATCAGAAGATTTTTCAAATTCTTAGTGTATATTTTCTGGGAAATTTCATTCAAATTGTTCATGAAATAAATGAAAACTTTTACAGAAATGACAATGATAGACGAGTAAGTTTGTGGGACACTGAGGATAATTTTTACTATGAAGTTTTAAAGATTTCTTTGGAAAAATTTTCCTTAGAGTTGCCATTGAAATATCGCTCAATTCTTGGTATTATTCCCATGTTTTCCGTGGAAGTTTTTACAAAAGACAAAGCGAATAGTTTAACACAATATTTAAAAAATGAATTTCATGATCGAAACTCTCCTCTAGCTAAGTTTACAAGTGAGGAAGACTTTAATTATTTATTTGGACAAGAGGAATGTGTTGATATTCCGCAAAAACCGAATGATAATAACCCTAATGATCGAGAACTATTCTTATCTATTGTCAACAAGAAGAAATTACAAAATATCATTGATAAGCTTCTTGATAAAAAAGAATTTTTGAGTGAGTATGGAATTCGTTCTTTGTCTAAATTTCATGAAGAACATCCTTATCAACTGGATGGATTACTCAGAAATATGTATCAGCAGACCCTTGCAATCGAAATGAAATATGAACCGGGTGAAAGCAAAGCTCCTATTCATACTGGTAACTCTAATTGGCGTGGTCCTATTTGGTTTCCCATCAATTTTCTGATCATTGACTCCTTGAAGAAGTATTATAATTATTTTAATGTCTGTTTACACGAAGAAGACTTCAAGGTACTATTTCCAGCCATATCACATAGTAAAATGACGCTGAAACAAGTTGCCTTGGAACTATCTCAAAGATTGATTAAAATTTTCCTGCCTGATGAGTCAGGGAAACGACCAGTGTACGGAGATAACCCAAAACTTCGTGAGCTTTTCAAAACCCCTGATGGTCAGGATTTAATACTGTTCTACGAGTATTTTCACGGAGATACAGGTCAAGGACTGGGAGCAAGCCATCAAACAGGTTGGACAGGACTCGTAGCTAATTTGATCTATCAGGTCGGAGAATATAACTATCTCAATAGCGCACCTTCTTAATACTCAATTAACTTCAGTCGGACGGGAGAAGGAAAGTTTTAACCCGGGACAGGATCAAGCTTTCAGCTAATCCAGGATTCGGGTTAAATAGACTCTAATAGATTGTATCCCGTTGACGGGCGGGGCGATCGAGGGATTTAATCGCCGTTGCTAATTCCTCGACGGTCAAACAAGTACCGCCCAGGGCTCCGGCCATAGTGGTAATATGTTCTTCCATGAGAGTGCCACCGAGATCGTTGCAACCCCAGTTTAAGGCTTCTGTCGCCCCCTGTAAGCCCAATTTTACCCAACTGGGTTGATGATTTTTAATGCTATTGCCCAAATAAATCCGCGCCACTGCTGTTAATTTTAATGTATCGGCTAAAATTGGTTGATCTCGTCCGACTCGATTTCTCAGGGGTTTGGGGGCTGATTGTCCCACAAAAGGCAATAAAATAAATTCGGTGATTTTAGCCCGATAATTATTTTCTAGGGCGATTTCTTGCTGTTTTCTAATTTTTTCAAGGTGCTGCACCTGTTGGCTAGGGGTTTCAATATGACCGCAGAGCATGGTACTGGTGGTATGTAACCCCAAGCGATGGGCAGTACCGACTATTTCTAACCAAGTGGCGGCATCGATTTTTTCTGGACAAATTACCCGTCTTACCTCATCCACCAACACCTCGGCAGCCGTCCCCGGTAGAGAATTCACTCCTGCTTCTTGCAGGGAAGCGATAACTTTTTCGTAACTTAAACCATCTTCTCTAGCGATAAATTGGACTTCTTGGGGCGAAAAAGCGTGTAAATGCAGGTCGGGAAAGGCTTGTTTCAGGTTTTTAACAATTTCGAGGTAATAGTCTAAGGAATTGCCCTTAATCTTGGCTTTTGGGTTTAATCCTCCCTGCATACAAATTTCCGTCGCCCCACGACGGACGGCATCCGCCGCTTTAGCGATAATTTCCTCTAAATTAAGCCAGAAGGCCCCTTCTTCATTTTCATCGCGTCTGAATGCACAAAAACTGCAATGCTGCTCACAAATGTTACTAAAGTTAATGTTGCGATTGATAACGTAGGTGACGGTATCTCCCACCTGTTGACGACGCAAAAAGTCGGCCGTTTCCTGAATCCGGGCAATTAAACGGTTATCGGTAGTTTCTAGCAAGATAATCGCTTCTTTCGCCGATAAATTCGCCCCTGACCGCGCTTTTGCCAAAATATCGGTTACGGGTGCGGTGATGGAGGAGTTAGTCACGGGAGATAAATATTAAGGGTTGCCGATCCTAATTGTAGAACGAGGTCAGAAGGAACAGTAAAGAAAGAGAGCCGATTTAATCCTTTTTCTGTTCCCTATTCCCTTGTCTGCACGCGGTAATTTCCGGTTGAGAGCCTTTATTGCAGGGTGGTTTGTTTTTCCTGTTCTTTTTGTTGACGTTTTTTCTTTTCTGCTTCTAGGGCATCTTCGATAACCTTGAGCAGCTGATCCATTTTATCAAGATTACCGCGATAAACATCGAGGTCTTTTTGCAGTTTCTCGCTGGAGAGACGGAGAATTTCTGAGAACTTTTGCAAAATTTGTTCGCGTTTTTCTTTTTCCTTGATCATGTCCGGTTGTGCTTCCGCCAAAATAGTATAGAGACCGATGGCAAACAGGCGACTATACTTAAACTTAGGCGCGTTGATAACCGAAACTAAACTATCAGACAACTGATTGTTACCACCCAGAGCAGGGTTTTGCAGTTGGGAAAGCAAGGAATCAATATTAGTTTCTTTGGCAATAGCGATCATATTTTCGGCATCACGACGATAGACTTCGGGATTACCGTTAACCGCTTGGCACAAAGCATTAAAAATATTCGGTTTATCCTCCCCCGGACGATAGCCTTCCATGAACTTCTCGAAAGAAGTAACCACACCAAGGGCATAAATTGGATCATAATGGAAATCTACATTAACGGAGAGCAGGTGCATCTCGACTAATAATTCCTCAACCACGCGCCGATACACCGAATTGATGGGGCGGGTGTGGCGAGTATAAAAATCACGCTTACTATCGGAAACAGTACGAATTTTGTCCACAGAACCAAACTTCATAAAAATTTAACACTGCTCTCATTTTCTCCCTTCTCGTTCCCCCTGACAAGGCCAGTGATCACCAAAGAGCGGCAAGCAGTCAGTCCAGAGAGAGCAAAAGAGCGAGTAAGATAGGGCAATGGGAAATGGGAAAATGGGGAAATGGGGAAATGGGGAAATGGGGGAATGGGGAAGTGGGGGAATGGGGAAGTGGGGAAATGGGGGAATTCAACTAAAACCCCAACACCCCAACACCCTAAAACCCTAAAACCCCAACACCCTAAAACCCCAACACCCCAACACCCTAAAACCCTAAAACCCCAACACCCAAAAGCTTTTTCACTTTTCACTTGACTATATGGCCAATCAAGACGACAAAATCAAAATTATCAGTGATAACCGGCAAGCACGCCATCTCTACGAGATTTTAGAGACTTTTGAAGCGGGGGTGCAGTTGCTGGGGACCGAGGTTAAATCCGTGCGCGCCGGTAAGGTAAACCTGCGGGATGGTTACGTTTTAGTCCGCAATGGTGAAGCGGTGTTAATTAATGTTCATATTTCCCCCTACGAACAGAGTAGCGAATATTTTAATCACGATCCGCGCCGGACGAGAAAATTGTTGATGCACAAAAAGGAAATCACCAAACTCATCGGTCAAGTGGAACAGAAAGGCTTAACTCTTGTGCCTTTAAAGATGTATTTTAAAGGTAGTTGGGTAAAAATCAGCATTGGCCTCGGTAGAGGCAAAAAATTACACGATAAACGCGAAGATTTGAAACGTCGTCAGGATCAACGGGATATGGCGCGAGCGATGAAGCGTTAACCAAGACACTTATCGGACTGGCAAAGGTCTAGGTAAGAAACGAGCGGGTTTTGTTACAGTTGAACTGTATTAGGCTCCTTGCGGCCGTCACCATCCCCCTCACTTTGGGTTAAAATTTATGTTAAAAGTCTTGACAAAAGTAATTAAATATGCTAAAGCACCCGCTTTAATTGCTCTATCTTTAGCTGTGGGTGCGGGGGTTATTTTACCAAAAATAACTTTAGCCAATGGCAACCCCGGCCTAACCATTTTTAGTGGAGTCGATCGCAAGGATATCTTAGATTATTTCTTGCAATTTGGTGGTCGTCCCCGGCAAATGGATCGTTATAAACTCTATATTCCCCCGAAAAAACTCTCCCAAGGGGCCTCGGCTTTTTTTATTTCCTATCCCGATTATTTTAACGGCCAGTTTGACACTAATAAAATCGAGGTACGCACCAACGGCAAATCTTTACCTTTAAAGGAAGTGATTTGGGATAAGGATAGTCGCATTATTCAAATTGTCCCCGAACAAGCGATCGATCCGACCAGCAAAGTTGAAATCGTCATGTCTAATGTCAGAAATCCTGAATTAGGCACTTATTACTTTACCTGTGATGTGATTGCCTCTGGCAATATTCCCGTCCGTCTCTACGTTGGGACTTGGATTGTCAGTATCGAACCTTAAGTAGGGTTTGCGGCAAAAAGTTTTTCGTGGGGGTAGGGTGTGGGGTGTGGGGTGTGGGGTGTGGGGTGTGGGGATAATAAATAAAAGCTGCCTTCTGCCTTCTGCCTTCTGCCTCCTGCCTTCGTTAACGGGGATGGGGAAATGGGGGAATGGGGGAATGGGGGAATGGGGGAATGGGGGAATGGGGGAATTTAACTAAAACCCCAAAACCCTAACACCCTCTCAGCCCGAGAAAAAGTCAACCAAAGTCAACTATTTGCCTCCGAGTTGCTAAAATCTGAGTAGTTTTCACCTATAGACTCGTTGGCTGGGGAATTTTCTTCGGAGTTTGAGTTTTTGCCACTGCCTTTGTGAGAATTTTTGCCCCCTTCCCGTCCGATAGCTGCCATGTGGGCGCGATCTCGGCTAACCGCTTCACCACCTTTTCGTCCCGCTTCGCGAGCCTCTTCGGAGGTAAATTCGTGGGCTGTACCTTTTTGATGAGCAGCTTTACCACCTTTACTAGCGATTTCCCGTTGTTTAGCTTGATCCATAGAGGCAAAACCGCGTTTACTCTTACCTGTCATAATATCCCTCCTGTGTGAATGCTGATTTTAAAAGTTCTTAAAGACTTATGCGAGATTTTTAAAACATCAAAATCATGGTCTTGTCGGTGGGCAAAACATGGAGATTGCCCCGCTTTTTTCCTCTAAGAACTATGGATTCCTACCTAGTATCATAACTCATTAGCTTGACTTCTAGGGAACTAATTACAGCGATAAAAGAGCGTATTTTATGTTAAAAAATATTAAGCGAATCGAGCATTTATCAGTCTAAAGATATAGAAGTTATCTTAATGGTGAGGTACAAAGTTTGCCTTTGCAGGAGTCGGTCTTCAGTTATCAGTTATCAGTTATCAGTTATCAGTTATCAGTTATCAGTTATCAGTTATCAGTTATCAGTTATCAGCTTTTTTCTCCCTGCTCCCTTCTCCCCACTTCCCCACTTCCCCACTTCCCACTGAAAAGGCTGCCATGCACTCTTAATTAGATGTGCGGGCAGCCTAAAGCCTAGTTTTTGGGGATTTAATCGGAAAAAATTAGGGTAAGACTTGGGTTTTTAAGACTTGGGTTTTTTCGATCAACCATTTATCTCCTTGCCGTACCAAATCATAGCGCACGTCCGAGGACTCATTATCGGAACTAATTTCTTTGCCATTCTCAAAATACATGGTCTTTTCGTTTACTATCGCTTCCACCGTCGCTAAATTAGGATTTTTCGCATTATTAGTAACCGCTCGCACCTCCACTTGATGATCGTAGTGCCGATAGTTATTTCCCTGTAAAGCCGCCGCCCGTGTTTGCCAAAGTTCCAAGGCTGAACCTGTTAAAACCTCTTTCAATTGCTCTTTTTGGTGTTCACTGCCAAAAGCGGCCGATTTTGCTGCTAACCAAGCTTGAATCGTCTCCTTTGCTGTTTCCTTGTCCAAGGGAATCCCTTCCATCACTTCCGCATTAGCCGAGGGAATTTCTAGTATGGGAGTATTTAAAGAAATCGGTAACTGTTCCCCTTGCAAGGCTGCCAAAGGAGATTGACTATCGACAATTGCCTTTACCCCCAGGGCCAAAACCGCGATTGTTCCCACTAATCCTACCCCTAATATCGCCACTCGATCGAGTCGCAGTTTTCTGCGGGCTGGTCGTCTCCGTTTCGGTGCGACTAGGGCAGTTTTTGCCGTTTCTAGGGCTGCCGGCCCGGAGTTGCCCGCTGCTTGGTGGCGCGGGCGACTAGGACGACGACGGGGGGGATTAAGTGCCGGTTGACGATAGGCTGCTGTCACCACCACACTGCCCTGAGTATAGGGGGTGAAAGTTTCCTCCTGAGCAGTGGCTCTCAGGGCAGGTACAGCAGAGCTTGTCCGCTCACCGTTAACTCTAGCTAAAGACGGTTTTTGGGGACGAGAGTGGGAAGAAGAATAAGCAGATTCCCTCATCGGTGTCACTCCTGGCACTGGGTTTAAATGGGTGGGGGGGGTGTGGGTTTTCAGAACATTTACTTCCGATTCTAAGGGTTCGCCAACCTTTTCTTGAACCGATACGGGAACTTTTTCGTCAGGAAACCCTGACAATTCTTCTAAATAATTTTGTACTTCTTCCTCGGCAAAATACTCTTTGAGTGAGGCTTTCCGCTCGACTAAATCACTAAAATGGCAGAAAACTTCTGTTTGTAACCAACGCTCACCGTAACGACATAGCCCGGGTAAAAGATCGGCAGATTGCCCGGATTGTTCCTTAATATAATTTAATATTTCTTGCTCTTGACTTTTTTCTAAAATTGTGCTTGCTCGTTCCGTCTGACCGAGCAGTAGGGCGCAGATTGATCGCTCTAGGGAGACATCCTGATGTTTTTGTAATTGCTGTAGGCGATCGCTGGCTGCGACAATAGCGGCGGGTTGTTTTTGGGCGAAACCGCGGGCGATCAAGGCATAGACCAGCAGATAATTACCCACCGCCGAGGGGCGTTGTGCCTCTTTTGCCCAGATTTTCTCCTGTTCGTCCTGAGTTAAATAAACCCGTAACTGTTGAATAAAGCGTAAAAAATTATCCACCCCCAACCCAGAGCGATCGTCACCCTGGCCATCGATGCCGCCGCGAGCGGCCAACATCTCCTCCAAGAGATTTAAGCCGCGCTGACGGGCAAGACTAGGTTTTTTTTCTTGGGATAACAATTCCAGTATCCGGTAGGGGCGCAGGCGATCGCAATCATGGCGAATCTCGCTGGCCACTTGCAGGAACATTTGTTCTTGTTCCAACCAAGTCAGGGCTTTGGCCGCGGTGCTGGCCGCCTGTTCATAATTTTTATCCTGCCAATATTCCCGACTTAATTCCCCGTAGGCCAAAGCCAAGGTTAAGATCATGTCTGGGCGAGTAGTTGGCTCTAAATCTAGATAAGTTTCGGCCAAACGAATCACTAACTCGTATTCTCCCAACTCTTGCAGGATGAGCAAAGCTCCCACCAGATCGGCGGGGGCAATGGTAATCTGGGGAGTGAGATATTCCGGCGAAGCCGCAGCCAGCCCCCCAGCCTGAGAATCTAGGTTTTCGGCGCTGCTTTCTGGGTTGAGAAGCAAGGGATTGGGGTCGAAAAATTGGGCATCGTAATCACGACGGCGATCCGCAGCACTTAACACTTGGTAAGCTTCATCTAACAAGTGCTGACGGGCAATGATCGCTGTTTGACTGTATTCTTGACGTGGCAATTGCCGTCCCCGGTCGGCGTAGGCCAAATCAATTTGCTCGGCACTCACCTGAAAGGGGATTCCCAATATCCTGTAGTAGTCGAGAGGAATTCGCACGGTTAGCTGTACCTCAACTCTGGAGAGTCCTTAGTAATCTACTCCCGTTAAAGCGTCAGCTTAACGGGAGCTTTCTGTAACCCTAAACTTATCGGGCAAGCCAATAAATTCGGCTCTCTGGGCTGGATTACACTCAGCCCCAAAAGTCTAATCATCTTGCTACCGTTCGCGTCTGCGTCACCAATCCAACCACAAGTCTTATTACTACACTTAAACGATTTTCCGCTTCTAATTCCGATATGTAGGCAACAATGACAGGTTTGAGAGGTATATCGTGGATTAACCGCGATAACCTCAACTCCTTCTTTAATGCCTTTGTATTCGAGAAATTGTCGAAGTTGATAGAAAGCCCAAGAGTTAGACCGTCTTCTCTCGGTCTTATTTCGTGGTTGTTGGTTGGTTCTCTCTCGAATACCGGTTAGGTCTTCAATAGCGATAATCGAGTTGGTTGATTTTGCCTCGGCAACGATAGCTTTACTGATTACTTGACACTCTCCGCCCTAAAAGTGCGGAGATTCTTGGGCTGAATCTTGCCGCTACTAGCAAAGCTAATTTTGGTCTTACAGTTTCATGTCTAGTCCGACTACACCTACAAGGTAAGCACTCTTAAAGACTACTCCCCAAGC
>NZ_JAPZSZ010000023.1:0-15318 GCF_027532095.1 Microcystis sp. LE19-195.1E | reverse complement strand
AAAGTGCCAGCCATTGCGGGGATCGGGGGGAAAATTCCGGGACTTTTTCCCTGAAAATTAGGTAATTGGCCACCTCAAAACTGGTAAAACCCCACACCCCACACCCCACACCCCACACCCTGCCCCCAGGAAAAACTTTTTGCCGCAAACCCTAAGTATTGTTTCCGATTGTGGCCGTCATCTTAATAGTGAGGTACTAATTTTTCGTTTTGGGGGGCCAGTCGTCACGATTCGGTCGTCAATAGCAAATTAGGTTATACTTCATCTTTAGGAAAAAAGCTGTAAGAATCGACCTAGAAAATGTCTTGACCATCGAACCAGATTCGAGGTATTCTATCAGGGTAGATCAGACAGTAATAAAATTCAGATTTAAATTGGCAATGTTAAACCAGTTAAGAATTCTAATTGTTGATGATAATGAAGTAGATCGGATCGCCGTGCGCCGATTCTTAAGAACATCGGAGATGGCGATAGAAATAACAGAAGCCGCTGACTATCAAGAGGCTAAAGAACAGATGTCCAATAATCTTTTCGACTGTATGTTTATCGATTATCTTCTACCCGATCGAGATGGTTTAACTTTGGTGCGGGAAATTCGGCAGCAGGGAGTTAAAATACCCCTAATTGTCTTAACCGGTCACGGAGACGAAGGAATTGCCGTAGATATGATGAAAGCCGGCGCTTCCGATTATCTGAGTAAATTTCGTCTTTCTGCCTCGCGCTTAAATCAAGCGATGCGAAACGCTCTACGCATCTATGAAGCGGAACAAGAAGTGGCGATTGCCAAACAAGAAAAAGAGCAATTGGCTAGACAAAAAGAAGATTTTGTTTCGAGGATGACCCACGATTTGCGAACTCCCTTAGTGTCTGTCAATCACATATTAGAACTATTTCAAGAAGGTTTATACGGTGAGATTACTCCCGAAATGAGTCGAGTCATTCATCTGATTATTCGCAGTAATACAAATCTCTTGGAAATGGTTAATAATCTTTTGGAAGTTTATTGTTATGAAAACGGCGAAAAGACACTTAATTTTACTAAATTAAAGATTATCGATATTCTCGAAGAAGTCTGTCAGCAGTTAACTCCCCTTGCCCGAGAAAAAGGACTCGAATTAAGCTTAAATGCCGAAAATGCCGGGGAAATTTTCCTAACTGGCGATCGCTTGGAACTGCGGCGCGTTTTTACCAATCTCATCGGCAATGCGATTAAATTTACCCAAAAGGGTGATGTGAAAATTCATCTCATCCCAGCTACAGAGGAAGATACTTTTGTCACCATTGTCGTCGAGGATACTGGTATAGGCATTTCAGCAGAAGAACTACCCTGGATTTTCGAGCGCCTGTACTCCAGTTCCCCAGACAGTTCCAACAATGGGTTAGGACTTTATCTCTCCCGTCGCATTATCGATGCTCATGGGGGAACTATTGCCGTCACCTCAGAATTAGAACGGGGTAGTAGCTTTTCTGTCCGTTTACCTGTCTAGAAAGATCGATAATGGAAAAAATACTTTCTGCCGATCGGTCACTGTTAATGGCTTCTAATTGGGATATCTTGTTAATACAAGCGGCGCGTCAGGGCAATCTCGCGCGGGTTCAAGCTTTACTGAGTCAGGGGGCAAATGTCAACGCCACTGATGGGCAAAATACTACGGCTTTAATCTATGCCGTGCAGGGGGTTCATAGGGAAATTGTGGCAATTTTGCGAGAATTTGGGGCTGATATCAACAAAAGTAAACAACCTCAAGGTTTAAGCCCTCTCATGTTAGCGGCTGCCCTCAATCACAGTCAAATCCTTGCTCAATTAATCGCCGCCGGTGCCAATGTCAATCAGGTTAATCAAGATGGTACACCAGCACTAATGATCGCCGTTTATAAGGGTCATATAGCGATCGCAGAACAGTTATTAACCGCCGGCGCTCGGGTCAATATGCGCGATCGGGATGGAGATACGGCTTTATCTGTAGCGATCAAACAAAATTACGCCGCAATTGTCGGTTTATTGCTCGATAGTGGTGTAGATGAAGAAATCCGTCAACAAGCTTGGTTACAGGCTCTCGTCGCCAATTGCCCAGAAATCCTCGAATTGTTTATTACCCGTGGTATGCCCCTCGATGCTCCCACTTTATCCGGGGAAACTCCCCTAATTTTGGCTGTAGAGAGGGGAAATCTCGGCAGCGTGCAAACTTTACTGCAAGCGGGAGCAAATCCGAATATCAGCACGGAGGAGGGAGAAACTGCCCTCATGATCGCCGCTGCTGAGGGATATTTCGATATTGTCCGACTTTTACTCGCTAAGGGGGCCAGTGTTGACAATCAAAATCAGGCTGGAGAAACGGCCTTGCATTTAGGGACGATCGAAGGACATCTAGAGATCGTCCATGCCTTACTACAAGCCGGCGCTTTTGTCAATCACCGCAACCATTTTGGTGATACACCCTTGATCATCGCCACGATGCAAGGATACGAAGCGATCGTTTTAGAATTGTTAAAACAGGGGGCGGAGCCTAACCTAACTCAGCAGGGAGAAACACCGTTAACTTTAGCTCTACAGCGCAAATTTAGGGAAATCTGTCGTTATCTTCTCGACTACGGGGCTAATCCCAACGCCGTTTATCCCGATGGCAAAACCGTCCTCATGAAAGCTTGTGAGGGCAATAATAGTCAATTGGTGCGCCGGTTAATCGATATCGGTGCTGATGTCAATAAACTCGATTTTAGCGGTGCTTCCCCTTTAATGTGGGCGAGTTATCACGGTTGTCTCGACACGGTTAAAGTCTTGTTAGACGGGGGAAAAGTGCACTTAAATCAGAAAAATCAAGGGGGAATGACCGCTTTAATGTTAGCTAAATTTAATCACCATCAGGCGATCGTTTCTTTATTAAAACAAGCGGGAGCGATCGAGTAAGCTGCCCGCGAATTTAAATTGCTTGTTGAGATGAGGCTCCGAGGCTGCGAGGCAGGAGATAGGGTGGTCACTGCGTGCGCGTTGCGGGGGGTGTTAGGGTGTTAGGGTTTTAGTTGAAATTCCCCCACTTCCCCACTTCCCCACTTCCCCACGAGAAGCTTTTTGCCGCAAACCCTAGATAGTCAACAGCTTACCATGACCACGGTGATATTATCGGAACCGCCAGCTTTTTTGGCCGCTGCCACTAAATTCTCGACAATTTCCTGACAATCGGCACCAGTTTGCAAATAATCGCTAATTTCCTCGTCGGACACTTCTTCCGTCAAACCATCACTACAGAGAATTAAACTATCGCCGGACTGCACATCGAGGGGAGATACCGTCACTGGGGGCAAATCGCGACGACCGAGACATTGAAATAAAATGTGTCGCCAAGGGTGGTTTTTCCCATCTTCTTCGGACAGATCGCCCATTTTTATCGCCCTAGCTATCCAAGTATGATCCTCCGTCACCTGTTCTAATTTTTGCTCACGAAAGCGATAGAGACGGGAATCACCAATATGGGTGTACCAAGAGCCATCATCTCGGAAGATAGCCATGACTAGGGTTGTCCCCATGTCCTGTCTTTCGGGATTTTTCAGTTGATCTTCAATAATCTTCTCGTTAGCGACGGTAATTGCCTCCTGCAGCAATTCCCCGGCAGCCCGGGGCGAATTCCAGTGTTCTTCTAGATGAGCTTGGATAGTTTCAGTGGCGATTTGACTAGCTTCCTGGCCTCCCGCATGACCCCCCATACCATCGGCAACGATAAAAAAGCGGCGATCGGGGTCGATATAATAACTATCCTGATTAACCGATCGCACTACACCAGGATCGGTCATTCCCCCAAAAGAAAGATTGTTCATCGAAATTTCTGCTGCTAACACAATATTTATTATCCTGCGATCGATTACATCATACGATCCTGACGTTCAATTTTTCGCCAAAGTCTCAAGAGGGCTATCCCCGGAAGCAGGGAAATCGCCATCGGCACTAAAGTTAACCAACCAAAATCACTGATAAATAGAAGCGTCGCTGAGATAAGCAAAGCACTGATCAGTAAAGTATAGTTGGTTCCCATTTGAATCATACCCAATCGCCGTAAAAGTCGATCGGACTCGCTCGAACGTACCCGGACACGGATATCACCCCGTTCTAATTTTTCGATCGTATCATCGATGCGTCGGGGTAAACTCAGGGCGGTGCTGCTCACTTGGGCCGCTTGTCGTCCTAACTCATCGAGGATATTACTGCCATTATTTCCTGTCATATCATGTACTAATTGCAGGGCAAAAGGTTGGGCTACTTCCATAAAGTTAAATTCGGGATCGAGTCCTTTGCCTACCCCTTCCAGGGTAGAAAATGCCCGCATGACGAAGGTAAAGGTAGCGGGAAAGCGAAAAGGTTGATCGTAGGCGATGTCATAGAGATCATCGCTGATAGCGGCCACGGATTGCTCCTCAAAGGGTTTATCCATGAAGTTATCGAGCATATACTGGATCGATCGCCGCACTGCTCCCATATCACCATTAGCAGCTAATGCTCCTAAATCTACCAGAGAAGTGACCACGCGATCGGCATCTTTTTGGGCAATTCCCAAGAGAGTCTGCATTAATTTTTCGCGCACGTTGGTTTTAATTTGTCCCATCATGCCGAAATCGTAGAAAATTAAGGAGCCATCACTATCAACGGCGATATTGCCAGGGTGAGGATCCGCGTGAAAAAAGCCGTTATTGAGCAGTTGAATTAGATAGGCTTTTGCCCCCAGTTTAGCCAACAATTTGCGATCGAGTCCTGCCGCTTCTAGGGCCTCATAATGACTGATTTTGATGCCGGGGAGGTATTCTAGGGTTAAAACCCGGGGAGAGGTGTAGCGCCAATAGACTTTTGGTACTTTGACCCAATCTTCCCCGCGAAAATTACGGCGAAAAGTGTCGGCGTTACGACCTTCGTTGAGATAATCGGTTTCTTCCCAGAGAATTTTACAGCATTCTTCATAAATACCCGTCCAATCGCGACCTTTACCCCATTTAGGATGATTTTGGAAGTATTGGGCGATTTTTTTCAGGATGGCCAGATCGATACTAAATAATTTTTTCAATCCGGGCCGTTGGACTTTGACCACCACATCTTCCCCGGTGTTCAGTTGGGCCCGGTGAACTTGCCCTAAACTAGCGGCTGCTAGGGGGATGGGATCGAAGCTTTTAAAGAGTTTATTCAGGGGTTTACCGAGGGATACCTCGATAATTTTGCTGGCCTGTTCGTAGGTAAATGCGGGAACCTGATCCTGTAGTTTCGAGAGTTCTTCCACATATTCGAGGGGAAAAAGATCGGCGCGAGTGGAGAACAGTTGACCGACTTTAATAAAAGTCGGTCCCAATTCTAGCATGGTTTCCCGAATCCAAGCGGCCTGTTTTCTGCGTCTGCCGGCGAGTTTTTCTTGGCTATAGCCGCCGTTATAGCTCCATTTTTTACCGTTGAGCCAGAATTGATAAAGTACAGTCAGAACGAATCGCCAAATATCTAGACGACGACGATTGATGGAATAGCTTTCTCGATTCCAACGATAGCTATTTTTGGCGACTTCGAGGGCCGGCATTGCTGGGTTTAACTCTGGGGTAACGGGGACGGGTAGAAGGGCTGACACGCAGTTTTTGGGGCTTTAAAGCGACTAAAAGAGGTTTTTTGGTTAATTTCGGTAGTTTTTTAGTTCCGAGCGCAATTGGGCGATTTCGGCCCGCATTTCGTCGATGTTTTCCTGCACATCGGCACTGGAGGAACCACTGGAGTCTGTACCAGTATATACTCCCTTTTCCATGGCTTGATCGGCTCTCATTTGCACTTCTTCGACGAATTGCCGCAGGTTTTCCCGTTGTTCGGCATCAAATTTGCCTAATTCGCTTAAAGCGTTGGTAAACGCATCTTCTAGCTGTTCACCGATCACTTCAGCGATCGCTCGTCCGAGGAAAAAGGCGTGAATAACGGGGTTAGTCATAATCTTAAATGGATGTTTTCGCTTCGGGGTTTGTGGACGGGAAAGGCGATAATAGATTCCCTAACTACTAGGTTAGGCGACAGAACCAGAAAAGGCAAATCGTTTTTCTGAAAACGGAGGTGAGACGGGGAGGTTAATCGACAAAATTAGAGGAAAGAAAGGGCGCTAAGGGAGCAGAATCCGGTCCGATTGCGTCGAGAATTATCGCTGAAATCAACCCGATTAGCGAAATAATAGTGTCATCAACAATATCATCCTCCTGGAGAGTTAAGATGCTCAGAAAACGTTTATTAATCCCCTTAATACTATCCCTAGTCACTTTTGGTCTAGTGGTGGCCTGTAATTCCGGCACTCCCACCGGTCAAACTAACCCCAGTCCCGCAGAAAACGCCGCCACTGCTGCTATTCCCATCGGTGCAGCTTTAGCTCAAACCAGCAATCTCGCCCTATTGGGACAGGAACAGGTGATCGGTGTCAAGATGGCTGAAACATATTTTAATAAAAAGGGCGGAGTCAATGGAACACCGATTAAAGTTATTATCCAGGATGTGGCCGGGGATGAACCGGGAGCGATCAACGCCATTAATACCCTAATCACTCAAGATAAGGTGGTGGGTATTCTTGGTCCCTCCCTTTCCCAGCAAGCTTTTGCCGCTAGTCCGATCGCCGATCGAGCCAAAGTTCCCATTCTCGGTCCGTCTAACACGGCTAAAGGTATCCCCCAGATCGGTGAATATGTGGGTAGGGTGTCTGCTCCTGTGGCTGTGGTCGCTCCCAATGCGGTTAAAACCGCTTTAAAAATCGATCCCAAGATTAAAAAAGTGGCTGTCTTTTTTGCCCAAAATGATGCTTTTAGTAAATCGGAAACGGAAACTTTTCAAGAAACCCTAAAGAGTTTAAATCTTGATATTGTCACCGTGCAGAAATTCCAAACCACCGATACAGATTTTCAAAACCAAGCCACCGCCGCTATTAATATTAAACCGGATTTAGTGGTTATTTCTGGTTTGGTTGCTGACGGGGGCAATTTGGTCAAACAGTTGCGACAATTAGGCTATCAAGGGTTAATTATTGGTGGCAACGGTTTAAATACCTCTAATATTTTCCCGGTTTGTCAAGCTCAATGTGATGGCATTATCATTGCTCAAGCTTATAACCCGGAATTAGATAATCCTATTAATCGGGATTTTGTCGCCGCTTATACAGCAGAAAATAAAAAAGCACCGCCCCAATTTACCGCTCAAGCTTTTACGGGAATTCAAGTTTTTGTCGAGGCCTTAAAACGGGTAGATGATAAAAATAAACTCAGTACACTTTCCCTCGAACAAATTCGCCAACAATTAAATCAGGAAATTTTAGCGGGTAAGTATGTCACTGTCTTGGGAGATATTGCTTTTACTCCCGAAGGAGAAATCATTCAGGATAAATTCTCCGTGGCACAAATTCAAATGGATGCCGATGGTAAAAATGGTAAGTTTACTTTTGTGAAAAATTAATAAGTAAGTGGTTCTTCTCGTTTCTACCTCGTTGCAAGGGTCTCCCTTGCAACGCATTTCCAGAGGTTCTAGCTCTTGTGTAATACTAAATCCTGTTTAAAGTGTTCAAGAGTGTTAAAGTCGAGTCCAAAATCAACATAATCCTGTTTTGACTTGCAATGTTCTATTCAATTAATTTATCTAGGGATAGGACAGTATTCGATGGTGGTGTTGGACAAGAATAAAAGAAAAATGTAGGTTGGTTTTCCCTTTCTTCAGAAATTCTTCTTAAGTTTTCGTGTTCCCTAATTCTTGCTCTAAGCTAGTTCTGGAATTTCTGGCGATTATTAGTAGTGAAATTTACAGAAAATAATAACAATTTCTTGATCAGACACGCTATAAACTAGGCGGTGTTCTTTTGTAATGCGTCGTGACCATAATCCTGATAGTTCATGTTTTAATGCTTCTGGTTTTCCTAATCCAGAAAAAGGCTCTCTTTGAACATCTTTAATAAGGCTGACAATTTTAGCGTCAACTTTTTTGTCTGCGAGCGCCCATTGGTTAAACTCATCAAAACTTCGGGTTAGAAAGGCGACTTTCCTGATCAGTTAGCAGCATCTACATAAATATAACTATCAGGATTTTTCAGAGATTCTCTTGCCTCTTGGAGATGTTGACGGTTAGCTTCTGTGGAAAGCAGATAGTCCGTTTCATCCATTTCAGCAGCTTCTTTAATCAATAAAATTGCTTCGACAACTGTTCCTTCTGGTAAGTCGAGGGGAGGTAAACTAAGTTGACCATTTTTGATGATTGTTTGGTATTTTAGTGCATTCATATAATTTTGCTATTCTTGAGATTTTATTAATTATAGCAGTTTCAATGATAACTTGGATATTCTCGTTTCTGTATAGTCTTACCTCGTTGCAAGGGATGCCCTTGTAACACATTTCCAGAGGTTCTAGCTCTTGTCTAACCCATCAGGGAAGGGAGGAATATCCTCCCTTTTCTTCTTACAATGTAGAACCTTGGCACGGGACAAAAGGAACATGATTAAGGTTATTTCCGTCCCTTTTTCTTATTTTTGTGGGACTTATTTTTTCTGACTATTCTTAGCAAGTTTCCGCTGCAGGCCAGTACCGAATCCGATAACGGTTACTAACCCTAACATGGCTAGAGGTTCAGATTCCGGTACGGGTACGGCTACGGTACTCACTTTTAAATTATCAAAGGCAATATCAGCACTATCGTTAGGAGTCCCCAGTATTCCCAAAATCTCGATAGTGCTTTGACTGCTGGTTGCTGTAAATGTGAAATTACCCGAGCTATTGATCCCAACTGGACTGGAATTACCGAGCAAAGTACCCCCGACTCCATTTCCATTAAAGGCATTCACCTGTATGGCATGAGTGTTAGGATCACCGAGCAAAAGGGTGGTAAAATCCACTTCATAGGGGTTGCCGGCAATAGTATTTAAAACGGTAGAAAAACTGCCGCTAGTGGCCGACCCTCCAAACAAAACGATATTTGGGAAAAAACCAACAGCAACATTGCCTGTATTAACCGTGTAAGTGGTTGTTCCACCAACATCAGCAACACTCGTAAAAGTATTAGGTGGAATTAGATTGGTTCCCGTTGAAGGAATTGTGTTACTATATGAGTCCTGCAATACAACAACAGGCAGGGCCTGGGCTGAGTTACTCAATCCCAAAAACCCTACCAACAGAGTCGAACCAGCAATTGATAAGTAGGGCTTTATCCCCCCCCCGAAATTTATAAGTTTTGCTAAACTAAGCATGGTATGGCTCCGATAATAAGTGAAATGCCGTCCGTAGATTACAGCATTTAGGTAGAAATGTCAAGGCATTGAAACGGGTAGATGATAAAAACCATACCTCGTAAGCATTTCCAGAGGTTCTAGCTCTTGTGTAACCCATCAGGTAAGGGAGAGTCTCCCTCCCTTCCCTGATGGGAAAGTGGAACCTTGGCAGGAGAAAAATATAAAGATTTTATTAAATTGTATTCTTAACTACAATGTGGGGGGGAAGTGTGTGTAGTGTTCGCTAGTTTTTGGTCTTAGGTAGTGCGGTGTCTTAACCCAAGCGACAAAACTGCGATCGCCGTTAACCTGACAGACCAGATTGGAAGCTTGTGCTGATGATCTAGGATTATTTGCCGATTAATGACTCTTTTCGGAAATTAGAGGACAATACCGTGCCAGTAATTATGGATTTTAACAACTTTCCCCGACCTTTCTTTTTTATTCTCAAGCGATGTCAAAGACCGGATTGAAACGTTAGTAGTTATAATTGTTTAGCACTCGATCAACAGGATTGATTTCTACTTTGAAGAAAATGAAGATAAAACACGCAATTAATTGGCATAAATTTCTAACTTTTCTAATTATATTGGGCTTAATGGCTTTTTATAATAATTTTACCCCGCTCGCTTGGATATACCTTGCCCTGCACGGAACTTACGGTCTGATGTGGCTGATCAAGGATAGATTATATCCAGATCAACAATGGGAAAAAGAAATACCGTTGGCTATGGGAATATTTACCTTTATCGTTCTCGGTTTATATTGGGCTGCCCCTTTTATTATTGTTAGCGGGAAGGTCACGGCCGCCGCTCCTTTAGTATCCGCAGCCATAGCGATCAATATTATGGGGGTATTTCTCCATTACGGTAGCGATGCCCAAAAGTATTTTACCCTTAAATATAGGGAAGGATTGATCACCGAAGGTTTCTTTAGTCGTAGTCGCAATCCCAACTATTTAGGAGAGATTTTAATTTATCTGAGTTTTGCCCTGTTAGCCCAACATTGGCTCCCTTTTCTGATTTTGGGGGGATTCATCGCTGGGATCTTCATCCCCAATATGCTTAAAAAAGACCTGTCTCTCTCCCGCTATCCTGAATTTGACGCTTACAAAGCGAAATCCGGATTGCTATTACCCAAGCTAATAAACTCCCGTCTGGATGCTCGCCAATCCACTCAAACCTAAGCAAAGTTAAGGTCTTTCTCTGAAACCGCAGGGTGCGCTATTAAGTTTCATTTAGGGGGTATTAGACCGATGGAAGTGGAATAGTAGCATAGGGAAAGGTGCTAAACCGCAGGGAGCGGTTTAATTAATAATTAGGCTCTTCCCGCTTTGTATATGAGAACAAATACTGATTCACTCATTCCCATTAACGGCCATCAGCATCCGAGGTGTCAAATAAGTGGTGATCGGAACTACTCTCCAACGCTTTGAGACCTTCCACATTGGCACTTTCTGGGGACGGTAGCGGTAATACAATCGGCCACCACCAGATTAGAAAGAGTGGCAGCAAAATAGTGCCGAAGGCATTTCAAAGCGAGCCGGTACGCACCCGACACCCTAGCACGAAGTCCCTGATAAATCGAATAGGGACGCGGGTGATGCCAGGGGTTGGACAAAAGCGAGATTATGGAAGAGATTATGGAAACTTGGACGCGATCAATTGACATCGAGGAGATAGCAAAACGCCATGGGTCTCCTCTCTACATACTGAACCTCGGTCAGCTTCGCCGGAACCTGTCCCACTTTGTGGATCTTGTAGGCAGTCCATCTCAGGTTGCCTACCCGATCAAGGCTAATCCGTCGATGGCGATTCTGAATGAACTGGCATCCCTGGGATGCTCCGCAGACTGCTCTTCTAAATATGAAGTTGAGTTGGCCCTTTCTTGCGGATTCCCGTTAAATCGGATCATATACAACAGTCCGGCGCCCGACCGCCAGCTAATGGCAGCTCTCCTCGATGGAGGCTCAACAGTAGTTGCTGACTCCCAAGCTATATTAGATGACCTTCAACATAAGCTTTATGGCAAGGATTGGAGTGGGAGCTTGCTGGTTCGGGTTAACCCAGAAAAACCGGTGGAATATTTCCACAATACTGATTGGCAGGATCTGGTTTCTCACGCCTCGCCCAACAGTAAGTTTGGCATCCCATCCGAGGAATTGCCAGATGCGCTGGCCAGTTGCCAACTACCTATAGCTGGCTTGCATATCCATATTGGTACTCAGATGGATAATGTATCGGCATTTAGTCATTCGATTCAGTTTATTCATCATTTGAAAAACTTAATCGAGGCCGGCTCGAATCATTGCATGAGAAAACTAAATCTTGGCGGTGGGCTTGGCATTGACTTCCATGACGGGCAACAGTTTCCAACAATCCCAGAGTACACAGAAGCATTAAAGAAACACTTGTTACCCGGTATTGAGTACATAGTCGAGCCTGGACACGCACTGGTTGGTAATGCCGTCGCCTTGTTGACTCGTATCCGCGAGCTTAAGCAGATGCGGGGCAGACGTTGGGCTATTGTTGATGTTGGCTCCGACCAGCTAATCAAGGTGACTCTCCTCTCATGGAGCCACCAAATTATCGATCGCAATCATCGCACCCTGCCTACTCAAGGGGACGATGCTATCGGAGGGCCACTTTGTTTTGCCGGCGATATATTGCTACCATCGACCAATTTAGAAGGCCAGAGTCCTGGAGATCCATTGTTAATCCAACACGCAGGGGCCTATTGCTATTCAGTAAGCAATCACTTTAATGGGTTTCACGGGCCCGGGCATATAACCATAGATGAAATGGGTCAAATAGAAACGGCTTACACTGCTGAGGACGTATTTGCCGATCACAACTTCTTGGGATTTTCCCTGCCGACGCGCCTCCCTTCGGAAGTGCCAGATCATGAAATTGATCTCGATATCATTGAGAGACTAAGCAGTGACTATCTCAAGCAGGGAGCATCTTCAGATGGCTACACATTTACCAGAGTCCAACTCATAGCGCCAAGAACCTTGCAGTTTATGGTGAAGGCGAAGAGTTCTTTAGGAGCGATATCGATCCCATTCGCCGCCCGCATCGCCTCGGATGCCACAATCATTTCAGCTTTGTATCTTGTCGGCAAACAGGCCAAAGATGTTTCAGTTTGGGGAACAAGAATATATATGAAGTCAGACACGATAATTCGTACCAGCCAGCCATTGAGACTGGTTGTATATATAGCACCCAAATCAAGCCTCCCTGTGGATAAGCATATTACTCACCTGTCCCACTGGGACCTCGGCAACGGGAAGTTTAAGGGATCGTTCCGATTCACCTTATAAAGTTCTTTTCGTTGCCTTCCTCAAGATATTTACCTGACAGGTTGGCACTGTGTTTCTATGATGCCCTAAACCTTTAGCTATCACCTTGAGGGTGGGAGCTTTTTCTTGTTTTAGCCGATACAGCACTGGCAGTTTGTCTTTTTCCCTAGCGGTGGTTGCTTCTTTGGTCTGTTGAGTTAGTTAATTTTTCTGCGCTTTCTTTGACTACTGTTGAGGTCACTGCTGCCATAATTTTTGGATAATAAGAGTTATGGTCGGTTAAGCGTCAAAACATCGAGGCTTTTCCTTGATGCTGGCAATGTAAACTTTGATTAAGAGAAAGACTTCTAGCTCCGATCCGATGTTATATTAATAATTGAAGCTAAAGAAAAAAGCTTCCCTGACAGATCGACTGGCAAGGTTATAAAGGTCAAGTTCACAAAGGAGTAAACCCTGTTAAAGTTACATTCTGTCTCGATAACGACGATAACAGCGATCGACCTGAACGCTCATATTTCCTAGAGTAGAGAACAAGGGAGTTAGGCAATTGGAACTAGAGTCCAATGCGTCTCCAACCAGTCTCAAGTTGTGAGGGGAAATACCTGAGAATCGGTAAACTGATCGCTGTTATTGTTTGTCAACACAAGTAATTGATCATTGCAGTCGCTCTCCTTTGATGAGATAATAGAAAGTCTTCTGTTCAAAAGGATATCGATAGGATGCGACTCTCTCAACAGCTTTTTGTCACCCTCCGGGAAGACCCGGCCGAGGCGGAAATCCCCAGTCATAAATGCTTGGTGCGTGCCGGTTACATTCGTCGCATTGGCAGCGGTATTTACGCCTATTTACCCCTGATGTGGCGGGTTTTGCAGAAAGTCTCCCAGATAGTCCGGGAAGAAATGAATAAAGCCGGCGCCCAAGAATGTTTACTTCCCCAACTGCAACCGGCGGAACTCTGGCAAGAATCAGGCCGTTGGGACACCTACACAAAAGCAGAAGGGATTATGTTTGCCCTGACGGACCGGCAAAACCGGGAGTTAGGATTAGGACCGACTCACGAAGAAGTAATTACTGCCGTCGCTCGTGATTTAATTCGTTCCTATCGACAATTACCGGTTAATTTATATCAGATTCAAACTAAATTTCGCGATGAAATTCGCCCTCGTTTTGGTTTAATGCGGGGACGAGAATTTATTATGAAAGATGCCTATTCTTTCAATCTCGACGAGGAATGTTTAAAGAAAACCTATCAAGCGATGGATATAGCTTACCGCAATATTTTCCGCCGTTGTGGGTTAGCTTTTCGGGCAGTAGAAGCCGATTCTGGAGCGATTGGCGGTTCCGCATCCCAAGAATTTATGGTCTTAGCTGATGCCGGAGAAGATGAGGTTTTATTTACCGCCGATGAAAAGTATGCGGCTAATGTGGAAAAAGCCGTTTCTTTGCCGGCAGATAAAGTGGCTTCTCCCTTTAAAAAGTTTGCTAAAAAAGAGACTCCTAACACCAACACTATCGAAAGTTTAGCTAAATTTCTCGATTGTTCTGCCACCGCTATCGTCAAAAATGTTCTCTACGAAGTGGTTTATGATAGCGGCATAACTGTTTTAGTTTTGGTGAGCATTCGGGGAGATCAAGAGGTTAACGAAGTTAAACTACAAAATGAATTAGTTAGACAGGCGAGCCGTTACAATGCTAAAACAATTTTGGCTTTAAAAATACCCGATGCTGCCGCTCAACAGAAATGGGCAACTAAACCTTTACCTTTAGGTTATATTGCTCCCGACTTAGAAGATAATTTGCTCAAAAAAGCCAGCGATATAGCTCCTAAGTTTTTACGCATAGCAGACAACACGGTGACAGACTTAGAAAACTTGATCACCGGTGCAAATGAAACGGGGTTTCATTTAGTGGGGGCGAATTGGGGTAAAGATTTTATCTTACCGGAATTAATCGTCGATCTACGCAAAGCCCAGGTAGGCGATCGAGCTATTCACGATCCTGATCAAACCTTGCAAAGTGCTAGAGGAATTGAAGTCGGTCATATCTTCCAATTGGGCTATAAATATTCTCAAGCCATGAATGCTTTTTATACTAATGAAGCGGGAGAATCTACCCCCATTTGTATGGGTTGTTATGGCATAGGAGTATCGCGTTTAGCACAGGCAGCCGTAGAACAATCCTACGATAAAGATGGCATTATTTGGCCGGTAGCTATTGCCCCTTATCAAGCGATTGTGGTTATTCCCAATTTAGCTGATGCCGAGCAGGTAAAAACCGCCGAAAGTTTATACAATGAGTTAAATCAAGCGGGCATTGAAACCCTTTTAGATGACCGGAATGAACGTGCGGGAGTTAAGTTCAAAGATGCGGATTTAATTGGGATTCCCTATCGCATTGTCACGGGTAAATCTCTCAAATCGGGTAAGGTGGAATTAGTCGAAAGAGCCAGTAAAAAAGCGTCAGAAGTAGCAATTAATGAGGTGGTTTCCTATTTAAAAACTGCTATTTCAAAGGTAAATGCTTCTGATTAAGTGATTAAATATACAGATAAATTCTCGAATATAGAGCCGAAAATGGGTGGTTTCCCTAGGCTTTAACTATCAACAGGTACAGGTGCAAAATGCCAATGGTGACATCTCCCCTCTGTCTGCACCTCTCAACGGTTTTGGCAGTCAACAACTGGCTTTTAGTTCCTCTGGGATCGATGATCTACTTTCTCTAAATATTGGCGCTATTCGAGATTTTCGCGATAATCCCCTGCAGCCCACCAGTGGTTCTTTCCTG
>NZ_JAPZSZ010000146.1:0-14056 GCF_027532095.1 Microcystis sp. LE19-195.1E | reverse complement strand
TGCTTCTTTCCAGGGTTCATCATAATTGGCGGTTGGTTGTTTCATGGCAAGTCACTACCAATTGGAAAGTTAGGCACTCATCTAAATCTATTATTCCCCATAAATATCATCAATGCTACTTGTCGTCACAAAACTTCCCATGAGAGCAACCTACATCTACATCTTTGTTCTAACATTTATTGGTAAAACTATATAATGCCGTCAGCCCACCAGGGGAGCTATAGAAACCGGGCCAGATATCCTTAACTACAAAAGGAGTTGACATGATTTTTTCCTCAATAAAGAGTAAAAATTAAACAATTAAGCTGGCAAAGAAGGCACCATCCAGACGGATTGAGTGCCGTCGAGGTCGGTATCCGGTCCAATTAGCCCTGGGTTGCGGTAGCCCGGCAGCAGAGTGACAGCGAAAACCTCCTCCACGCCGCTATTGAACCAAAAAGTTGCCACCAGTTGACTGGTAGCTAGGTTGACAATAGCCAACCCGCACTGCAATTGATTACGCCGCTCATCCAGGGGTAAACCGCCAAAAATCGCCGTTTCCCGAATTTGGGACAACCCGACAAAGGCGTGACCTTCCCAACAGTCCAAACCCCGGGTAAAACCGGGCAATTCGGCGATGATTTCCGTGCTGCCAGTTTGGGGATGCCAACAGTTCAAGGTTCCATAACCGGAATTGAGGAAATAGAGATTACCCTGGTAAAGACGGGGAGAATGGGGCATAGCTAAACCCCGCAAAATCACCTCTCCCCTAGCCACATCAATCAGGCATCCGCCCTGTGCTTTATTCTCTCGCCAGAGGCTTTCCTCGTTGGTTTCCCCCAATGCCGTCACATAAGTGGGAGTGCCGCTATTTTCAGCCATAGCCAAGCCATTGAGGTGACATCGGTCCCCGGGGACCAACTCGGTAATAAAGGGCGGTTTCCACTGGGGGAGAAAACTCCAATTTCCTTCGATGGTTGCCAGACAGTTAAACAGGGTATTGACCACCCAAAGGCGATTACTGCCAAAGGCCAAATCATGACCCATAATCGGGCCGGTGAGGTGAGAGGAGCGGGCCAAAAAGGCGATATCCTGTTCCCCTTCTGGTTTAATCTGGGGGGCAATCTCTCGATTGGCGGGTAAATGCCAAATTGCCTGACGAGCGCCCACAGCAATTCCGGTAGCGGTTCGGGTTAAACCCATTGCTTGCTCAAAATGGGCGAAACTCACCCGTATTTGTCCTTGATAAGTGCCAATGCTGGCCACTCGTCCCGCTTGGTAGGTGGAAATCAACACTGAGAGGTCAAGCTGGTTGAGTAATTCCGGCAGATTGAGGCTGTACTCATAATTGACCGGCACTGCTTGGCGCTGAGATGGACTCGCTGCCGGCTCTTGAGTATCTGAAAACTGGTTAGTCTTGGGCGGCAAGCTGTCCATAGAGTTTCTTTGGTATAGATAATAATCGATTGTGATAATTGATTGTTGTTTATGGTTTGTTGACTAAGGGGTTCTAATTAATCCCCCCTTAATAAGGTTTGATCCCCCCTTGCCTACCTTAATAAGGGGGGTGGTGATGGGTTTCAGTTGGTATTAATGGGGTTCATTATAGACAAATTAATCAATATTATTTATAAAGTTTTCTTAACTTTTTTTGTATCAAATTTACTTGAACGGTAGTATTAAATACTTATGATTGAGTTTGTGTAAAACACTTTTGCAATTATGGGATTTTGGAATTGACGAAATCTAGCCAAGAATTTAGCTTAGGCTTATTATTTTGGATATAAACTTGATTCTAGAAAAACTATTGGTAATCAGAAAATGCTGACTTCATCGCCTCCCAATCTCTCACAACTTGCCCTTTTATTTCTCAAAATCGGCATTATCGGTTTTGGTGGTCCGGCTGCCCATATCGCTTTAATGGAGGAAGAAGTGGTTAAGCGTCGCGGTTGGATGACTAAGGAGCGATTTCTCGATTTGGTGGGGGCCACTAATCTGATTCCTGGTCCTAATTCCACGGAAATGGCCATTCATATCGGTTATATTTTTGGTGGTTTAGCGGGTTTAATAATCACGGGGGTTTGTTTTATCACTCCTGCGGTGTTAATTACGGGTTTTCTAGCTTGGATTTATACTACCTACGGGACTTTACCCGATGTGGCTCCGATTTTTGCCGGCATTAAACCGGTAGTAATTGCGGTGATTTTTCAGGCACTGTGGCGCTTAGGCAAAAAGGCACTGAAAACCCGTCAATTACTGTTCATCGGATTGGGAGTTATCGGATTATTAATCTTAGGTTTAAATGAAGTTATCGCTTTACTGTTAGGCGGAATTATCGGGATGTTTATCATAAAAAAATTCGCTACTTTTCCCCTGATTGTGGCAGGAATAGGCGGTGCGACGGCGGTTGCTGCTCCTAGCAACATCCCACCGACATTAACAGGATTAGGGCTATTTTTCCTCAAGGTGGGAAGTGTTTTATTTGGTAGTGGTTATGTGTTAGTTGCCTTTTTAGAAGGGGATTTAGTGCAGGGGAGAGGATGGTTAACCCAGCAACAATTATTAGATGCTATTGCTGTGGGTCAATTTACCCCCGGTCCGGTATTATCCACAGCCACTTTTATCGGTTATCAAATATTAGGAGTATCGGGGGCAATTGTGGCAACTCTAGCGATTTTCTTTCCTTCTTTTATCTTTGTTTTATTACTTAATCCTCTTATTCCTAAGCTGAGAGAATCGGCTTGGGCGGGTGCTTTTTTAGACGCAATTAATGCCAGTGCTGTGGCTTTAATGGTAGCAGTAATTTTTAATTTAGCTCTAGCTACTTGGTTACAACCCTACGGTAATTTACCTTTTAATTTATTGGCTATCATTCTATCTCTTATCTCCGCTATTCTTTTACTACGTTTTCAGGTTAATTCTACTTGGTTAATTCTTGCTGGTGCGCTCATTGGTTTACTCTTAAAATAATTAGGTTAGCGGGAAATACTGCCCAAAACTAACCTATATTTTCCTTAAACTTTTGCCATTGATGTAGTTGCTTCTCTGAGCTTTTCTACCCAGTTATAAATCTGATCGCGATTTAGTCGATAGCTGAGGGGATGGGCGATTAATCGAGCGCTACTAGCAAATAATTCGGCAATTTCTACTAAACCATTTTCGCGTAAAGTTCGACCGGTGGAAACTAGGTCAACTATCGCTTCTGACATCCCCGTAATCGGGCCTAATTCTACGGAACCGTAGAGAGGTATAATCTCGACGGGAATATCTAAACGACGAAAATAATCCTTAGCACAATTGACAAATTTTGAGGCGACTTTACCGTGATGGGGAATATCTAAGGGACTTTGATAGGGACTATCAGCAGGGACAGCTACCGACATCCGACAGTAACCAAATTTTAGGTCAATTAAATTAGCCACATCGGGAGATTTTTCTAATAAAACATCATAACCGGCGATGCCTAATTGTGCCTGACCGTATTCTACATAAACGGGTACATCTGTGGCTCTGACTAATAAGGCTTTCGCTTGGTTAGTGGGGTCGGTAATCTGTAATTGGCGATTTTTTGAGTCAAGAAAGGCACTAAAATCTAAGCCAATTTTCTGAAATATTTGGATACTTTCGTTTAGTAAAGCACCCTTCGGTAAGGCAATTGTTAGCATAGAGGGAATTATGAATTATGAATTATGAATGGGGGTGTGGGGTGTGGGGTGTGGGGTGTAGGGTGTGGGGTGTGGGGTGTAGGGTGTAGGGTGTAGGGTGTGGGGTGTGGGGAGAATAAATAAAAAATAATCTCCTGACTCCTGAATCCTGAATCCTGAATCCTGAATCCTGTCTCCTAACAGCTAAAATCATAACTGATAACTGATAACCGAGATGGCAGTAAGTTCTCTAATGACCACATCAGCTAATTGTAAATCTTGATGGTTTTCCGGTTGCCAACTAATTGCGATCGCTGCTGCTGATTTTGCCTGTTTAGCCATTTCCCAATCGGCCTTAGTGTCCCCCACCATCAGGGTTTTGTCCACTGCGGTCCCCAAAGCTTGACAGGTTTCTTGCAATAATAGGGGATCGGGTTTACTTAAACCTCGATCGCAGCCCTGGGCAATTTTAATATAATTTAATAGGTGATTTTCCTTGACAAATTGCTCCACTCGTGCTGTGGTATCGGAGGAAAGAATCGCCAATTGTAAACCGGCTGCGTGCAGATAACGAATTACTTCTAAACAGTGGGGATAGAGGGGATTTAAGCGGGGGGGAACCTTTTCATCGGCCGCTTGGAAGGCCGCTTTTGCGATCGCCATTGCCGTTAACCAATCCCGGCCGGTGGAAGCAATACAACTGGCAGCGGCGATATGATTATCTCTGCGGCTGCCCACTGCCATTAAACCAGCAGGATTGAGACTATTTGCCCCAATACCGAAAGTTTTAGTTAATAAAGACTCTAAACCAGGGATTTGCGATTCAATGGCTTGTATCCGGGCTATAGCTCGATCGTACCAGAAAGCTCGCGAATCCTCTAGCGTACCGTCCTTATCAAAAACAATCCCTTGAATATCTCTAAATTCTCGATTACCACAGCGAATTATCGGCAAATAAACCCCCTTATTTTTATTGAATGTCAGCCATCATTTTAGCTGTCAGGAGACAGGATTCAGGAGACAGGATTCAGGAGACAGGATTCAGGAGACAGGATTCAGGAGACAGGATTCAGGAGACAGGAGATTATTTTTTATTTATTCTCCCCACTTCCCCACACCCCACTACCCTACACCCCACTACCCCACTACCCCACTACCTCACTACCCCACTACCCCACTACCCCACTACCCTACACCCCACACCCTACACCCCACACCCCACTACCCCACAACCCTACACCCCACACCCCACTTTCCTATACCTTTTAAACAGGATTTAGTATTATTCCTCAAAAGCGGCTTTTTGCTGACGGACTAAATCGACACCACGGGAAGTTCCCAGACGGGTGGCCCCGGCCCGGATAAGAGCGATCGCTTGTTCTAGGGTGCGAATTCCGCCGGATGCTTTAATTCCTACCCGGCCTTTGCTAATTTCCTTGAGAAACTTGACATCGCTAACCGTTGCACCTCCAAACCAGCCGGTACTGGTTTTTAGATAACTCACTCCTGCATCCATGCAAATCTCCGCCGCTAAACGTTTCTCGGTGTCCGTCAGTTGCGAGGTTTCCAGAATCGCTTTTACCGTCTGGCCGGTTTCCTGACAAATACTAGCAATTTCTTGGAATAATTGCTCAGATTTCCCATCTTTTAGCCAACCGAGATTAATAACCACATCTAACTCCTTGGCACCATTATCTACGGCTTCTAAAGCCTCATAACGTTTAACTGCGGAGGTAGTGGCCCCTGCGGGAAAACCAATCACGGTAGAAACTAAAGTTTTTTTGCCGTGGAGTAACTGCACCGCTTGCTTAACGGCGGCGGGATAAACGCAGACGGTGGGAAAATGATATTGATCAGCCTGTTGACAGTAAGCCTCTAATTGTTCCCTGGTGGCGGTGGGGATGAGGAGAGAATGGTCGATATATTGTGCTAAATCTAGATCAGAATCGGTGATAGCCATTATCTACGCCTCAATATAGTCAATCGATCGCTATTTTCTCATTTTATGGAAGTCAAACAGCAAAGTCATCTCTCGTTAACCTAGAAATTCAGAGACTAGCAAAAATCCAGTAACCTAGGAAGAAACCGTCACAAGTGAAGACTAGGAGACAATAGACCTATGTTAGAAGCGTATCATCAGCACGTTGCCGACCGAGCGAAATTAGGTATCCCTCCCCTTCCCCTCAACGCTCAACAAACGGCGGAATTATGCGAAATACTCAAAAATCCGTCCGAAGAACTCAAAGGAGAATTGCTGACCCTGCTGCGTGACCGTGTTCCCCCCGGAGTTGATGAAGCGGCCTACGTTAAAGCGGGGTTTTTAACAGGAATTGCCAAAGGTGAAATAAAATCTAGCGTTATCTCCGCTCAGGGTGCGGTTAGCTTACTGGGAACCATGGTAGGTGGTTATAACGTTCATTCTCTGATTGAACTGCTGAAATCCAGAGATATTAATATCGCCGCTGCCGCTGCCAGTGCTTTAAGTAAAACCCTGCTGGTATTCGACGCATTTAACGAGGTTTTGGAATTATCCGACACCAATCCCTATGCTAAACAGGTTATCGATGCTTGGGCCAATGGCGCTTGGTTTATCGCTAAACCGAAACTTGCTAAAGAAATTACCGTCACCGTCTTCAAAGTCCCAGGAGAAACCAATACAGATGACCTATCTCCCGCTCCCCATGCCACCACCCGGCCTGATATTCCCCTTCATGCCTTGGTAATGTTAGAAACCCGTCAACCCGGGTCCTTAGAAACCATTGCCGAATTGAAAAAATTAGGCCATCCGGTCGCCTATGTGGGGGATGTGGTCGGGACTGGTTCCAGCCGAAAATCGGCGATTAACTCGGTTCTCTGGCATATTGGCGATGATATTCCCTTTGTGCCTAATAAACGTGCTGGTGGCTATATTTTAGGCAGTAAAATCGCCCCTATCTTCTTTAATACTGCTGAAGATTCCGGTGCTTTACCGCTTGAATGCGATGTTAGCCAAATGAACACGGGGGATGTGATTAAAATCTATCCCTACGAAGGCAAAATCACCAACGAAGCGGGCGCAACTATTAGCACCTTTAGCCTCAAACCTGAGACAATTCTGGATGAAGTGCGGGCCGGTGGTCGTATTCCCCTATTAATCGGTCGCAGTCTCACCGATAAAACCCGTCACGCCTTGGGACTTGAGGCTAGTACCCTATTTACTCGTCCAACTATGCCTAGTGACACGGGTAAAGGTTACACCCTAGCGCAAAAAATGGTCGGCAAAGCTTGCGGTTTACCCGGGGTGCGGCCGGGTACTTCCTGTGACCCAATTATGACTACGGTAGGGTCTCAGGATACCACCGGTCCGATGACCAGAGACGAGTTAAAAGAGTTAGCCTGTTTAGGTTTTAGCGCCGATTTAGTCATGCAGAGTTTCTGTCATACGGCAGCCTATCCCAAACCGGTTGATATTCAAACTCATCACCAATTACCAGACTTTTTCTCTACCCGGGGTGGGGTGGCTTTACGTCCAGGAGATGGCATTATTCACTCCTGGTTAAATCGGATGTTATTGCCGGATACGGTGGGGACTGGAGGCGATTCTCATACTCGTTTTCCCCTGGGAATTTCCTTTCCTGCGGGGTCGGGTTTAGTGGCATTTGCGGCCGCTTTGGGAGTAATGCCTTTGGATATGCCGGAATCGGTTTTAGTGCGTTTTACGGGGGAATTACAATCCGGTGTGACTCTGCGCGATATTGTTAATGCTATTCCCTACGTTGCCATCCAAGAAGGCAAATTAACCGTGGAAAAACAGAACAAAAAAAATGTTTTTAACGGTCGCATTATGGAGATGGAAGGGCTGCCGGATTTGAAATTAGAACAGGCTTTTGAGTTAACCGATGCCACGGCGGAACGTTCCTGTGCCGGTTGTACGATTAAGTTAAGTACCGAGACAGTGGCGGAATATTTGCGCTCTAATGTGGCCCTGTTAAAGAATATGGCGGCCCGGGGTTATAGTGATGCCAAAACTATCCTACGTCGGGTAGCAAAAATGGAACAATGGTTAGCTAATCCTGTCCTGATGGAGGCGGATAAGGATGCCGAATATGCGGATATTATCACCGTCAACTTAAACGAGATTAAAGAACCAATTGTCGCCGCACCCAATGACCCCGATAATATCAAGTTAATGTCGGAATGCGCCGGGGATACAATTGATGAGGTGTTCATCGGTTCTTGTATGACTAATATCGGTCATTATCGCGCCGCCGCTAAGATATTAGAAGGAGCAGGAGTTGCTAAGGCTAAACTGTGGATTTGTCCCCCCACCCGCATGGATGAAAAACAATTGCGCGATGAGGGAATGTATGGCATTTTTGCCGCTTCTGGGGCCCGTACCGAGATGCCTGGATGTTCCCTTTGTATGGGTAATCAAGCGCGGGTTGAAGACAGAGCGACGGTATTTTCTACCTCGACTCGTAACTTCAATAATCGCATGGGAAAAGATGCGCGAGTCTATCTCGGTTCCGCCGAATTAGCGGCGGTTTGTGCGCTGCTAGGACGCATTCCCACCGTTGAGGAATACCTGGCAATTGTCACCGAGAAAATTAATCCTTTTGCCAGCGATTTATACCGCTATTTGAACTTTAATGAAATCGCTGGTTTTGAGGATGAAGGCCGGGTAATTCCCCTAGAAGATTTACCTAAAATTGAGGATATTTTAGGGATTCCTTCCGGTGTTTTGAGTTAGTATGAAGTTGAGGGTGAGCTATAAAAAGCTCACCTTATTGACGATTTTTGTGACCAAGGAGATTAAAATCATGAAATTAGACCAATTTGAATATATTTCTAATCGAGGCGAACCTAATGAATGGCGAATTGATGGATGTCAGTTAGGCAATATTAATTTAATCGTTGGTAAAAATGCCAGTGGAAAATCAAGAATTGTCAAAAGTATATATAAGCTATCAGAACTATTATCTGGAAGTGAAAAATTTGATCCATCTTTTAGAAAGGATACATGGCATTTATTTTTTGATTGCACCACAAATTGTAAAACAGAATATTTTCTAGAATCAGAAAATGGAGAAGTTCTCCAAGAAAAGCTAATTATTGGTAGCAAGCAACTTTTAGAAAGAAATGAGTCGGCAGAAGGTAGAATTTTTGCCCAAGAACTTAATCAGTATATTCGCTTTCAAACACCTAAAACAGAATTAGCAGTAGTTAAGCGTAGAGATACTATCCAACACCCTTTCTTGGAAGATATTTATAAATGGTCTAGCTCTCTAAGATTCTATGAATTTGGAACACAACTGGGAAAAGATACCCTAGCTAAATTGCCGCCAACAACAGAATTATTAAAAGCTAAAACAGATACTAAAGATTGTGCTCATGTTGTTGGAATATTTGTGCTGGGAAAACGAGAACATCATCATGAATTCACTCAAATAATTATTGACGATATGAATAGAATCGGTTATCAAATTACAAAGATAGAAACTAAAGTACCGAGTTTTTTAAATTCTAATATTTCTCCTCTTGAAAATTCAGACGAGGATTCGGACAATTTACCAAAGTTTTTGTATGTGCAAGAAGATGGGTTAAAGTCTGTCACGGAACAATGGGAAATATCTCAAGGAATGTTCAGAGCTTTATCATTATTTATTCAGATTAATTACGCTATTTTGTCAGATCAGCCTAGTTGTATTATTATTGATGATATCGGGGAGGGTTTGGATTTTCAACGATCTTCAGCTATAATTAAACTTTTAATTGAGAAGGCGAAAACAGGCTTAGTGCAACTTATCATGACCACTAACGATGAGAATATCATGAACGGTGTTCCTCTTGAATATTGGTCTGTTATCGAACGACAACCGGGAGTCGCTAAATTACATAATTACTCTAATTCTCCCGAACAATTTGAACAGTTTAAACATATTGGACTGAATAACTTTGATTTTTTTGCTAGTGAATTTTACTTGCAGGAACCTAATTCAGAGGAAGTGATAGATTGATGTCAAAGAAAAAACTAGCGATTTTTGTGGAAGGACAGACCGAAAGAATATTGATAACCAGGTTACTTCAAGAAATTGCAGGATACAAAAAAGTTTCTGTGGAAGTTTATCAAGTGCGCGGGGATAAAGCTAATCGCAAAATTGAACCGCTAAAATCAAATTCTATCGAAGTTGCTCCTTTCTTTATTCTTTTGTACGATTGCGGATGTGATTTTCATGTACTTTCCGATATAAAAAAACAACATGATAGTTTAACTAATAATGGTTATGAAAAAATTTTAGGTTTACGAGATTTATATCCCGAAACTCTAGAAAATAGAACTAAGGTAGAAAATGGCATTAAAGGATTTTTAAAACCTTTACTTCAGAACAAGGGAATTCCCATTTCGATGATTTTAGTGATTATGGAAATCGAAGCTTGGTTTTTAGGTGAATACAGTTTTCTGACTAAAATAGATAGTTGTTTAACATCTAAGTTTATTCTAGACAATTTAGGTTTCGATCTAAATGCCCTAGATGTAGAACAAATACCACATCCTATTCAAGTGCTGGACAGTATTTATCAATTAATACAACGAAGCTATGATAAAAGCGAAACGACTGTGGAAGAAATAGCTAGTCTCCTAAATTATGAGTTTATATATTTGCATCTAGTTGAAAAGATTAAACAACTCAAGCAGCTTATTGATGCAATTAACCTTTTTTTACAGTAAAAATACATCTACAGCGTTTCTCATCAAGATAAAGTGTAACCTACTTTGACATCGACCACCTACTCCCCAAAACGAAAACTTCGCACCTCACCATTAAGATAACTGCTGTAATACTGCTCACTTAATATTCTATTTTCCTACCGATAACTGATAACTGATAACTGATAACTGATAGACGGTTGACAGCTTAGATGTGTAATTAATTTTGCTTAGGGACTGACAGCTATTTAAATATACTTTTGCCAGTTCATCCTTGACTCGCCGGTTCAAGAGTTAGATATTTTCCGAGCAAAAGTGCTACAATGTAATCTTAGGGGTCAAAACAATCAAGGAGAAGAGCATGGTCAGCAAAATTGATCGCCAAGCATTTTTACAATCCTTAATCGTGCCACCGGGTAAAGAAATTTCTCTACACAAAGACTACGATCCCGGGTTTAAGCCAGACTACATTACCAAAGAGGATGCCACTTTGCTGCTGCAACAGGGTATCGAAAAAATGGCCGAGTTTCAAGATAAACTCTATGCCCAGGATACCTATGCCCTGTTAATTAATCTGCAAGCCATGGATGCGGCGGGTAAAGATGGTACGATTAGACACGTTATGTCGGGTTTAAATCCCCAAGGCTGTCAGGTATTTAGCTTTAAAGTTCCCTCGGCCGAAGAACTAGATCACGATTATCTCTGGCGATATTATAAAGCCTTACCGGAGCGGGGTCGTATCGGTATTTTTAATCGTTCTTACTACGAAGAATTATTAGTCGTGCGCGTCCATCAAAATTTATTGGAACGGCAAAAACTCCCCCCGGAAGACAGAACCAAGAAAGTTTGGCATCGACGTTTTGAGGAGATTAATAATTTTGAAAAATATCTGGTTAACAATGGGGTTATTGTCCTGAAATTCTTTCTCAATGTTTCTAAAGAAGAACAGAAAAAAAGATTTTTAGAAAGAATTGATCGCCCTGAAAAAAACTGGAAGTTTTCTGAAAATGATGTCAAAGAAAGAGCTTTTTGGGGTGATTACATGAAAGCCTACGAGGAGGTATTCAATCATACCAGTACCGAGTGGGCCCCCTGGTATATTATCCCGGCTGATCGCAAATGGTTTACCCGTTTAGCTGTGGGGGCGGTTATTTATCACACCCTCGAATCCCTTGGTTTAAAATATCCCACCGTTACCGAAGAACATCACCAAGCTTTACTGAAAGCCAAAGAAATCCTCGAAAACGAGCCAGATTAAAAATGGAAGAAAATCCCCAAAAAGCGATAATTGCCGGAAAATCGATCGTATAATCGATCTCGATTTTCAAGAATTCCCCCTATGAATTATCGCATCGATCGCCGCACCTATGCTGAAACCTACGGCCCCACCGTCGGAGATAAAGTTCGCCTCGCAGACACGGAATTATTTATCGAAGTCGAAAAAGATTTCACCACCTACGGCGATGAGGTAAAATTCGGCGGCGGTAAAGTAATTCGCGATGGTATGGGCCAATCCCCCATTTCTAGGGAAGATGGGGCGGTAGATTTGGTGATTACTAATGCCTTAATTCTCGACTGGTGGGGCATCGTTAAAGCCGATGTGGGCATTAAAGACGGCAAAATTTATAAAATCGGTAAAGCGGGCAATCCCCACATTCAAGATAATGTTGATATTATTATCGGTCCTGCTACCGAGGCATTAGCTGGGGAAGGGATGATTTTGACAGCAGGGGGGATTGATGCCCATATTCATTTTATCTGTCCCCAACAAATTGAGACAGCGATTGCGTCGGGGATTACCACAATGATTGGTGGCGGGACCGGACCTGCGACGGGAACTAATGCCACCACCTGCACCCCGGGAGAATGGAACATCTATCGAATGCTAGAGGCGGCCGAAGCTTTCCCGATGAATTTGGGTTTTTTGGGTAAAGGCAATAGCAGTCAGCCGGAAGGACTAGCGGAACAGGTAAAAGCGGGGGTAATTGGCTTAAAACTCCATGAAGATTGGGGAACCACTCCGGCAGCCATTGATACCTGTTTAAGCGTGGCCGATAAGTACGATGTGCAGGTGGCGATTCATACCGATACTCTCAATGAAGCCGGTTTTGTTGAGGCCACTATCGCCGCTTTTAAAAATCGCGTCATTCACACCTACCACACGGAAGGGGCCGGCGGTGGTCATGCTCCCGATATTATCAGGGTTTGCGGGGAAATGAACGTTTTACCCTCCTCTACTAATCCCACCCGTCCCTATACGACGAATACCTTAGAGGAACACCTCGATATGTTGATGGTTTGTCATCATTTAGACCGGAGTATTCCCGAAGATGTGGCTTTTGCCGAATCCCGCATCCGCCGAGAGACTATTGCCGCCGAGGATATTCTCCACGATTTAGGGGCTTTTAGCATCATTTCCTCCGATTCTCAAGCTATGGGACGGGTGGGAGAAGTAATTATCCGCACTTGGCAAACTGCCCACAAAATGCGGGTACAACGAGGCAGACTGACCGGGGAAACGGGAGAGAATGATAATCTGCGGGCAAGACGATATATTGCTAAATATACGATTAATCCTGCTATTACCCATGGTGTCTCCGATTATGTCGGTTCCATCGAGGTGGGCAAATTAGCCGATTTGGTTCTCTGGAAACCGGCATTTTTTGGCGTAAAACCGGAAATTGTCCTGAAAGGCGGTTTAATCGCCTGGGCGCAAATGGGCGATGCTAATGCCAGTATTCCCACACCGCAACCGGTTTATATGCGTCCCATGTTTGCCTCTTTTGGTGGTGCGATCGCCAAAACTTCCTTGACATTTGTTTCTAAATATGCTATGAAAGCGGGCATTCCTGAGAAGTTAAAGCTGAAAAAAACCGCCGTAGCCGTGTCGAATACGCGCAATATCAGTAAGGCTAGTATGAAGCTTAATGACGCTTTACCGCGCATGGAAGTTAATCCCGAAACCTACGAGGTGCGTGCTGACGGGGAATTATTAATCTGTGAACCGGCTACGGTTTTACCCATGGCCCAACGCTATTTCCTATTTTGAATTCGATTTCAGGAAACGGGTTTTTTCAAAAAACCCGTTTTCTTTTTGAATCACAGTTAAGGATTAGTAGGAAGGTTTGGTAAAAATAACTTAACTAATCCTGCCATTAGTGCAGTAACAATAGCAACAAAGATGGTTCGATTAGTAAATTCCAAGTTATCTAGTCGTTTATTCACGCCTGTTAATTCTTCTTTAATATTTGCTATGTCAACTCTTAAGTTATTCACTTCTTCAGATAGCTTGTCTATTTTGCTATTAAGTTGTTCAGATAATCTGTCTATTTTGCCATTAAGTTGTTCAGATGACTTGTCTATTTTGTCATTAACTTCTTTGAATTGTCCTACAATAAAGTCTTTTAATTCTTTGAGGTCGTTTTCTGTAAATGTTGCCATTGTGTGACCCTCCTAGTAATTGTTTGTGATACCAATAATTTTACCACTAAGTTTAACTCCTAACCCTTCATCAGTCAAATGTCATCGAAGTTGCATCACCAGAAGGAATAAAACTTGACCAATAAAAAGGATGTTTTTGCTTCTCACCCTTGAGCATTCCTAATTGAATTTGTCGTAAAGCTTCACTGCGTCCTTCTCCTTTTTGTAAGCGTTCATAATAGGCAACCATTAAATCTTTAGTCGCATCATCAGAAACTTTCCAAAGGCTAATTAATTGGCTTTCACTTCCCGCAATAACTAAAGC
>NZ_JAPZSZ010000153.1:0-4899 GCF_027532095.1 Microcystis sp. LE19-195.1E | reverse complement strand
TCTACTCTAGATACAGTCAACGGTACAGCCATTTTCAAAGGGAAAATGTACCCAGTAGCGTCTTTTCAATTTTTTCTGAGAAGCGACCTGCAGTAAGGGTTTTGTTAATTTTTTAGTATTTCTGTATGGGGGAAGTCCAGGAATATGAACAATTAGTAATTATGTTAGATAATTTGATAGATGAAATAGGAGAAAATGAAAATCATCCTCTTGCTTCTTTAATGGAAATTTTGGGAATATTAATAGGAAATTATGAACAGGAAAATGTTCCCGAATTATCAATTAAAACAGGCAGTCCACAATCAAATCCATGAATGGTAGGGGTGGTGCGTTCCCAAATATTGGTTAACCTTGAAATTGTCATGTTTTCAGGGAACGCACCCTAGGAAGCGATGCAATCGCGAAGCGGAACTCTTCGACATCGCCCTAAATCCTGATCCGGCAAAAGACTTAATTGATTAGTTGGTTCTAGTCGGGGGTTGGGTAAAATCGGTGCGATAGGCTTTCTCCATGGCTCAGGTTCTAGCATATATCGTGTAAATGCGCTAATATTCAAACTAAAGCCGTCCTCAAAAGACGGGGTTTGGAACTCAATTTTTCGATGACGACAATAATCGACGAGTTAAGGCAACAATGGCAAGATCGCCTCTCTCAAACAGAGGATTCCTTAACCGATCGCCAACGGGATACCATTATCAATTGGTTACTCGGTGAAGATAGCCAACGTTGGGAAAATTTAGACGAGAGAGATTTAGAAATCGCTAAACGGGGATTAGTCTATCTTTGGCAAATTTTACAGCAACGCTATCTCAAGGTTAGTCCCACCCGCGCCTATCGTAACCTGATCGATCGTCTCGGTGCTTGTGTCACTCTCCGGCAAAAAATTCGCACTTGGGTTTCCTTAAGTCGCGATCGTCGGCAAGCGGTGGCCGATGTCTTGCAGGAAGTTATTCAAGAAATGTTAAATAGCGATCGCTATCTGCAATCCCAGTTAGCATGGATCGCTCGTTGTACCAACGATCAAGCTACTCGCGATCGGCTGCTGTTAGCCACCCTCGAGGAATACGCCCTGCGTCCGATTCGCAATCAACCCCTGTTAGCCTATCGTTTTGTTAATTATCTCCGTCGTCAATCGAAAAGCGGTATCACTAACGTGCCGCAGCAAGAAATGATCCGGATTCTCTCCGATGAAATTAGTGGCGATGAGGGGGAAAATAGCCTAAGTTTACTGGATCAAAATGCGATCGCTACCTACGAAGATGAACGCACTCACCAAGAAGCGCAAATTCTCCGGGCAAAAGTTCAAGAGAGTTTTGCTAAGTATTTAGAGGAAAATGTTAGTCCGGAGGCGGTGACTTGGTTTAACCTCTATCTCGGGGGCGAAAGCCAAGATGCGATCGCCAAAGCGATGAATATTCCCATTCAAGGGATTTATCGTCTCCGGGAAAAAGTTGGCTATCATGCGATTAAGGTTTTTGCCCTCAAGGAAGGGACAGAATTAATCGCTGAATGGTTACAAATCAGCCCGAAAGAGCATAATTTTGGCTTAACTCTCAGTCAATGGCAAAGTTTCTATGCTGGCCTTTCTCCCAGGGGTAAAAGCGTTATCGATGGCTTAAAAGCGGGTAAAACCCTTGAGGAAATCGCCGGCGAATTAAACTGTAAACGCACGCAAGTGGTCAAAGAATGGACGCAACTTTATCTAAGCGCCCAAAGTCTCAGGACAAAAACCTAATCAGTTATCAGTTATCAGTTATCAGTTATCAGTTATCAGTTATCAGTTATCAGTTATCAGTTCACTGAGAAAACTCCCCACACCCCACACCCCACACCCCACACCCCACACCCCACTTCCCATCCCATTTTTAATTTTTGACTTCCAGAAATATGTGGATTATTAGCAAAAAAGTCGGGGTATTTACCCATTATTTAACCTCTACGGGTACATTTACCCCCAGCATTGATAAAGCCAGTAAATTTTCTGCTCGGGAAATGGCGGATATTATGGCTAAAAAATACGGCGGAATAGTAGAGGACATGAGATAATTATGACCATTGGCATTTGGATTTTAGGGGATCAATTATGGACAGGACAAGCGGCCTTAGCTAATCGTCAAGCCTATTCACAGGAAACGCCGGTTATTTTAATTGAATCCCACAATCATATTCGACAAAGACCCTATCATCAGCAAAAATTAGTTTTAATCTGGTCGGCGATGCGTCATTTTGCCGAAGAATTAAAAACTTTAGGATGGTCTGTCACCTACGAAGTTGCTGAAGATTTTGAACCGATTTTATCTGCTTGGATTGAACGATTAGGCATTAAAGAATTACAGATTATGATGCCTAATGATTTACCTTTTCTTAGATTAATCAAAAATCTGAATTTAGACTGTGTTATAACCCTAATTGATAATAATCACTTTCTCTGGACTAGGACAGATTTTAATAATTGGGCTAAATCTCGTAAAAGACTATTACTAGAGGATTTCTATCGAGAAAGTCGTAAAAAATGGCAGATTTTAATCGAGGATAATCAACCCATAGGAGGACAATGGAACTTTGATAAACAAAACCGCAAACCGCCCAAGGATGGATTAAAAACTGCTGCTCCTCTTTGGTTTGAACCCGATGAAATTACCCTTCAGGTTATCGCTGATGTGGAAGCTTTAGATATTCCTAAATATGGAAAAATCAAACCTTTTCGCTGGGCAGTAAACCGCCGACAAGCTTTACAGGTTTTGGAGCATTTTATTACTAATTGTCTGCCCAACTTTGGACCCTACCAAGATGCGATGGTAACGGGAGAAGAAACCCTCTGGCATTCCCTATTATCTCCCTATCTGAATCTAGGATTACTAACGCCGTTGGCAGTGATTCAAGGGGCAGCAATTGCCTATAAAAAAGATAATTTAGCCCTAAATAGCATCGAAGGATTTATCCGTCAGGTGTTGGGATGGCGGGAATATATGCAGGGAATTTATCATTATTTGGGAGAAGATTACGCTAATCGTAATTGGTTTGAGCATCAACAACCCTTACCAGCTTTCTTTTGGGATAGTAAACAAACCGATATGAATTGCCTCAAACAAGTATTATCACAGGTGGAAAATACCGGTTATGCCCATCATATTCAAAGATTAATGATTTTGAGCAATTTTGCCTTAGTTTTTGGTTGCTCTCCCCAAGAGATTGAAAACTGGTTTCATAGTGTTTTTATCGATGCCTACGATTGGGTAATGCAGACTAATGTACTGGGAATGGGACAATTTGCCGATGGGGGAATTCTCGCTTCTAAACCCTACGCTTCCTCGGCCAACTATATTGATAAAATGAGTGATTATTGTCGGGGTTGTGTGTATAAAAAAAATGAACGAGTCGGGGAGTTTGCCTGTCCTTTTAATTTTCTTTACTGGGATTTTTTGGCACGACATCGAGAAAAATTAAAATCCCAAGGTCGAGTTAATATGATTTTAGGTCATCTCGATCGAATGTCGGCAGCTGAACTTAATCAAATGCGCTGCCAGTCCAACCAATTAAGAGCTATCAGCAGTCAGGAGGAGATAGGGTGATAGGGTGATAGGGTGATGAGACAGCTTCCCCACTTCCCAACCCCCAAACCCCAACCCCCAAACCCAGTATGATAATTGCTATATGAGTAAATCAAAAGAAAAAAACCGGATTGCCTATCAGGAATTTGGAGATCAAAGCAATTCTCAAGCTTTTGAGCGTTCCATTCCTGAATTACCCCCGAATCAGCAGAATTTGCGAGTACAAACCTCCCGCTCTGGTCGTGCGGGAAAAACCGTTACCATGGTTACAGGTTTTCAATGCCAAACCGAAACTCTGACGAAATTATTAAAACAGTTAAAAACCGCTTGCGGAACGGGTGGTACAGTGAAAGAAAATACCATTGAGATCCAAGGAGATCATCGCCAAAAAATTCTACAAATTCTCATTGAATCGGGTTACAAAGCCAAAATTAGCGGAGGATAGCTTAAAATCATGATTCCCTCTTGGTTGCTTATCGGTGTCGTGGGATTTTTGGTAGCGTTAGCTGGGGGATTACTCAATTCTCGCGATGTACGTTGGTTTGCGCGATTGCGTCGTCCCGATTGGTTAACCTTTGAAAGATTAATCCCTCTTATCTGGACAATTATCTATATTTGTGGGGCAATTTCTGCTTATTTAGTCTGGGAAGCGCAACCGGCTAATCGCTGGTTTTTGATGGCTTTTTATCTGTTGGTGGAATTGACTATTACTGCCTATACTCCCGTCACCTGTAAACTACGCAGTCTCAAAGCGGGAACGATTATCGGAGGTACGGGTTTTTTCTTGGGTTTTCTTCTGGCGCTATTGGTTTTCCCTGTTTCTTCTTGGGCGGGCATCCTACTCCTACCCTACCTGATTTGGAGTCCGATCGGTACCTATGTGACTTGGGAAATGATCCATCTCAATCCTAGGGATGTATAGATAGGTAAAGTGGGATGTGTTAAAAATTAACACATCCCACAGGTCTTATTGCCATCTACCAACTTGAAAATCTAGACTGTTTTTTCCGCTCTAACTCGTTCTACCTTTACCTTGGCAGGACTGGAGCAATCAAGGAAGTTAGGAACCTCCTGACGACAGTGAGGACAATACCAGTAGGCACGACCAACCACAAGGTGACGAAGGGTAATTCCCGAACACATAGGGCAGCTGTGCATGGATTGTTAGACTAATTTTAAAAGCTTTTAAAATTGTCGGTTCTTCGGTTTGTCTTATGCAACGTACAGGATTATAAGGAATGAAACTCTTATAGAGAAAGACATTTGGCGATTTTTGTCAATTGTTTTCGATCTAGAGCGAACTAATCAATTAAGTCTCTTGCCAGATAAGGATTTAGTCGATTTATGC
>NZ_JAPZSZ010000059.1:0-9908 GCF_027532095.1 Microcystis sp. LE19-195.1E | reverse complement strand
AAAACTCAGTTGTATGGTGCGGAGTTAATCGTAGCTGATAGATGGTTCCCCAGTAGCAAAATCTGTTCCAATTGTGGATACAAAAAAGAGTCTCTATCTTTATCCGAAAGAGTTTTTGATTGTGAACAATGCTCTTTTGTTTGTGATAGAGACTTGAACGCTAGTCTCAATCTAGCTTCTTTGGCGGTGAGTTCCACCGTGTCAGCCTGGGGAGTAGATAGTGCCGACACTGCTACCTTGAAGCAGGAAATTAACGTCAAATTTGCTCATGAGTAGATTTGAGTAAGTTTAATAGAACGGTTGCATATCATAGGGTTAAGGGTTAAAGATTAAAATTTCCCCTTTCCCCCTTCCCCGACTTCTGCAAGAATTCTATTCTAGTCAATTAGAGGCGTAATTAGGGGTTGCTGAGCAGCATTTTGGGCGAGCCCATCGGCCGGACCCGGATCACTTCCCCTCACCACCCCCGCCGAGATGACCGACTTATTTCTTTAATTTCTGTAATTTTTGGCTTTCACGGGGAAAACTAAAATTAAAATAGGGGGGAGTGCCTTAAAATTGCTGTTTTGACGTATAATCACCTCAATAAAATTTAGAAGCTCCTAGAGTTGATAGTTTTAAACATTTCTGAGAGGAAAATGTATTTATTATGAGTTCAATTATTGAAATCGGCGACCAAAAAATTAACCAGTCACAGGTCTTGCCTCTTTTGGCAAAATATGGTATGTTACCCCAGTTAATCCGGGAAGTAATTATCGAGCAAGCGATCGCCAATATCACCTGCAATCCCGAAGAAAGAAACGCCGCCTATTCCCGTTTCTATCAAAATAATCAAATTGCCAACGATGAACAAATGAAATCCTGGTTACGACAAAACGGGATGGATTCCGAACAACTAGAATATCTAATTCTGCGGGACATTAAATTGGAAACATTTAAACAGGAGACTTGGGATAACAAAGTAGAATCCTACTTCTTGCAAGTCAAAAATCAATTGGATAAGGTGGTTTATTCGCTGATTCGGACAAAAAATATCGGCATTGCCCAGGAAATATTTTTCCGGATACAGGATCGAGAAAATAGCTTCGCTGAACTAGCTAAAAAATACTCCCAAGGATCAGAAGCGGAAACCGGAGGACTAATCGGACCTGTGGAACTGAGCGCCCCCCATCCCCAGATCGGGCAAATTCTCAAGGCAAGTAAACCGGGGCAACTGTGGCCACCGACGCAAGTGGGAGAATGGGTCGTGATTGTCCGACTGGAAAAATATTTATCCTGTGAACTGGATCCTCCCACCCGTCAACGCTTACGCAATGATTTATTCCAACAATGGTTAACGGCTCAAATGCAAACAGTGAAATTTATCTCCGAATCAAACCCAGTCAATAGCGAGCAGGTATCGATTATATAGCATTTCCTTGCAACACTGGGTAAACCTAGTCTTTTCGCCTAATTATTTGCCAACCTAGTCAATTTTCGCCTAGCCAATGAGTTATACCACTTTAGATTTTACCGCCTTTCTGGAGACCGTACAGCCCTTCGATCGCCTGCCCGTCGAGGTTAGACGTTCCCTCGGCCAGAAATTACAGCCCTTTCGCTATGAGATGGGCAATGCGATCCTCAAGTGCGACCGCTTACCCTCCCACCTCGTCTTTCTCTACGAGGGAGAGGCCAGACTTTTGGGTTACGATGCTAGGGTAAACAATCCGCTGCCGGTCACTTTGGCTAAATTACACCCGGGGGATTTATTCGGGTGGATCAGTCTCCTGCGCGCTACCCCCTGTGAAACGGTCATCGCTTCTTCGGAAGTCACGATCTGTTTAACCTTAAAACAAGAGGATTTTTGGTCTTTAATCAATGATTACCCCGAATTTAAGCAATATTTCTTTAAAGAAACCTCGATCGCTGAAGTTTATGCTCTCCTAGGCTCCTATCTTAATCAACAGGCCTGGGGTGGGGGGGACCTGAAAGAAATTGCTCAGGCTCTTTTAAACAAAGCTTGTGTGTCCTACAACCAGATTAACGATGATTATCTCTGGTTAGTCAGCGAAAATAGCGATAATTATCCTACTGGCACAGTTATCACCCAGAACAATCCGACTAACACCCGCTTATTAGGTCTTTCCTCCGACCAGTTAGATGAATTCTTGACAGTGGAAACCGAAGCGGCTGCGGAAACAGAAACGGATGATATCCTAGAAACCCAAGTCATCAAGGGAAATAAACCCACCCAGGTATTAGATATCCCTCAAGGCAAAATAAGCGACATCACCAGCGATATCGCCATTGAAAAAACTGTCGAGAAAAACCGCAAGTCATATCCTTTTTTCGGGGGAAAAACGGAACTAGAGGCGGTGAGTGCCTGTTTTCAGATGCTCTGCAAATATTTTAATATCCCCTTTCGCAAGGACGTGATCCAACGCATCCTAGGGGATCAACTGCAAAGAACCGGCAGCCTTTCCCTGCCCCTGTGTGGGGCTGTAGCCGAGGTAGTGGGACTCCATAGCCAATTAGTACCCCTAAATGCTTCTTCCTTGCCCAATATCAACCCTCCTGCCCTAATTCGCTGGCAAGACAGCATCGTTATCCTCTACGAAATTAATCAACGGGAAACCACGATCGCTGTTCCCCAAAGGGGGATAATTAAACGCAAAACCAGCGAATTTATGGAATCTTGGGGCGAAAAAGGGGAAGTGATTCTGCTTAAACCCACCAAACACACCCAGCAACAGCGTTTTGGCTTATCATGGTTTTGGCCTTCTGTCAAGAAACATAAACGAGTCTTAATAGAAGTTTTTATCGCTTCTTTCTTCGTGCAGTTATTTGCCCTGGCCAATCCCTTGATGATTCAGGTGATCATCGATAAAGTGATCGTGCAGAATAGCCCGGAAACCTTGAATACCCTCGGGGTTTTCCTGTTAGTAATTGCCGTTTTTGAGGGAATTTTAACCTTTTTGAGAACATCCCTTTTTGTCGATACCACTAACCGCATCGACATGACCCTCGGTTCAGAAATTATCGATCACCTGCTGCGCTTACCCCTGAAATACTTTGAACGGCGGCCAGTGGGGGAAATTTCGACAAGAATCAACGAATTAGAGAATATTCGGCAATTTTTAACAGGTACAGCCCTAACGGTGGTATTAGATGCCATTTTCTCGGTTATATACATCGTGGTTATGTTGATCTATAGCCCGATTTTAACCTTCTGGTCCCTGGGAGTCGTGCCGATTTTAGTTCTCTCCACAGCTATTTTCGCACCGATCGTGCGGCGACAACTGCGAGCAAAAGCCGAACGAAACGCCGAAACCCAATCCTATCTCGTGGAGGTAATGACAGGAATTCAAACGGTGAAAGCACAGAATATCGAATTGCGTTCCCGTTGGCAGTGGCAAGAACGTTATGCGCGCTATGTGGCCGAAGGTTTTCAAACGGTAATGACCTCAACTTTGGCCGGTTCCTTTAGTCACTTCTTTAACCAATTATCGGGTTTATTAGTGCTTTGGGTGGGAGCAGCCCTAGTTTTAGACGGACAACTCACTCTTGGTCAATTAATCGCCTTCCGGATTATCGCTTCCTACGTTACCTCGCCGATTCTGCGTTTGACCCAACTCTGGCAAAACTTCCAAGAAACCGGCTTATCCCTGGAAAGATTAGCCGATATCGTCGATACTCCCCAAGAAGCGGAACTTGATCGCCAAAATATCCCCATGCCCTTAATTAAAGGCACTGTCACCTACGAAAACCTCGCTTTCCGCTTCAATCCCCACGGACCCCTGCAACTATACAACGTCAATTTAGAATTCCCCGCCGGTACTTTTGTCGCTTTGGTGGGGGAAAGTGGCGCCGGGAAAAGTACCATTACTAAATTGTTAGCCCGTCTCTACGAACCAGAATCGGGAAGGATTCTCATCGATGGCTACGATATCAACAAAGTGGAACTCTATTCCCTCCGTCGTCAAATCGGCATGGTTCCCCAAGAAACCCTATTATTTGACGGTACGGTACAGGAAAATATCGCCCTGACTAACCCCGATGCGACTGTGGAGGAAATTGTCTCGGCAGCGAAAACGGCGGCGGCCCACGAATTTATTATGACCCTGCCCAATGGCTATAATACCCGTGTCGGTGAACGGGGGGCATCCCTATCGGGGGGACAACGACAACGGGTTGCGATCGCTCGTTCCGTCCTGCAAAGACCGCAAATTCTCATTCTTGATGAGGCCACCAGCGCCCTCGACTATAACACCGAACGGCAAGTGTGTCTGAATCTCAAAGAAGCTTTCAAGGATCATACGGTCTTCTTTATTACCCATCGTTTAGCTTCGATCAAATCCGCCGATATTATTGTCATGATGGATAAAGGGACAGTAGCGGAGGAAGGCACCCACGAGGAATTAATGGCCAGAAAAGGCCTTTACTATACCCTCTATAAACAACAGGATTCGCAAATCTAGTCAGTCGGGAGACAGGGATTAGGTGATAGGGGATAGGGAAATGGGGAAATGGGGAAATGGGGAAATGGGGAAGTTTCAACTAATACCCCAAAACCCCCCGCAACGCGCACGCAGTGACCACCCCACACCCCACACCCTACACCCTACCCCCACGAAAAACTTTTTCAGCAAACCCTAAATATAGGAGAATCTTCATGAACGGTAATTCTAACAACGGTCAAAACGGCAACGGCAATGGCAACGGCAACGGCAAAGGTAAAAGCGATGAACTGACCCAAGCGGGTAAAAACGTGGCTACTACCACGAAAAATAAAAGTATTACCCCTTCTTTACCCACTTTCAGCCCACCAGAACAATCGGTGATCCTGAAACAATCGCCCATTTGGTCGCGGACGATTATCTGGACATTAATGAGTGTCACCACTGCCGCTTTAATTTGGTCAGCACTCGCCAAAATCGAGCAGGTGGTCGGCGCTCAAGGACAACTTAAACCCCAGGGCAAAGTGCAAGAAGTACAAGCACCGGTGAATGGGGTAGTACAGGAAGTTAAAGTTAAAGACGGCGATCGAGTTAACAAAGGTGATGTACTGGTTTTAATGGATTCCAGTGCCTCGAAAGTGCAGTTAGAATCCTTGGCAAAAATTCGCGCCACTGCCGAGAAGGAAAATCAATTCTATCGTCTATTAATGGCGCAGGATCTGACACCGGCACAAGTGGAGAGTTCGATCGCTCAATTAAAATTACCGAGTGAAATCGCCGATTTAGCCCGTAATCGTGCCGCTTTAGTGGCGGAAAATCAACTTTATCAAGCACAGGTCAGTGAAGGTGCTTCTAGTTTTGCTTTACAAGGGGAGCAATTAGCCCGTCTCGCGGCTGCCCGACGGGAGGCCAATTCTCGACAAGCGGCCGCTAGATTGGAAATGGAACAATTAGAAAAACAATTGGCCCAAACCAGGGTACAGTTGGCCGATGCCCGCTCGCAATTAATCAAAGATCGCTTAGTCTTAGAAGAAATTAAGACTCGTAATGCCAATTCGATGAAACAGGGCCAAGAAAGCTTGGATATCGAGCGTAATATTCTCAAGGATATTGAACCCTTGGGAGAAGAAGGGGCGGTCGCCCGTTATCAGATTAATAAACAAAAACAATCGGTAACTGATCGCCAGAATGAACTGCAGCAGCAAGAGGCTAACGGCGAAATCGATCGAGAAAAACAAGAGAAAGAAGTACAAACCCGCATCGCCGAAATTTCCCGCTTGGAACAGGAAGAAAAGCGTTATTCCCTGTTGATCTCCCAAGCGCAGGAAAAGCTGATTAACACCACGGTAATCACGGAAAAAGATGTGCGCGATAAAATGGCGGACAATTACAAACGGATCGCTGAAATCGATAGTCAGATCAGTCGCATTATCATTGATAACAACAAGCGCATTGCTGAGTTAGATAGTCAAATTAGTCAAGCACAACAGACGATTAAATATCAAAAAATTACCGCCCCGATTGATGGTGTGGTCTTTGATCTCAAGGCCCGGCCCGGGTTTGTTCCCCAACCGAGTCAAGCGGAAGCATTATTAAAACTTGTTCCCGATGGTTGTCCCACCCAGGTCAAAGATGCCGCTAAAGGTTGTTTAGTGGCAGAGGTGGATGTGACTAACCAAGACATCGGTTTTGTGCGCGTGGGACAAAAGGCCGATATTCGCATTGATTCCTTTTCTTACAGTGAATACGGCGATATTAAGGGAGAAGTAATCTCGATCGGTTCCGATGCTTTACCTCCCGATGAAAATCACCGTTTTTATCGGTTCCCTGTCCGGGTAAGCTTGAACAGTCAAGAGTTAGTTTTGAAAGATAAATCCACTCTGCCGCTGCAATCGGGGATGTCTGTGAGTGTTAACATCAAAGTCAATGAAAATCGCACCGTTTTGGGACTATTTACCGATATGTTCAATAAACAGGTGGATACTCTCAAACAAGTCCGTTAAGCGAAAAAATTCGGGGGTAGATCCTGCCAACGGCCCGATCCGATCGCACTAATCGCTTCCGAGAGGTTAACTGCACCGGTATAAAGGGCGCGGCCCACGATTACTCCCGTTACTCCTAAAGGTTCCAAAGACAATAAACTCAGTAGGTCCGTCAGGGAACTAATGCCCCCAGAGGCGATCACGGGAATCTCGACAGATTCGGCTAATTCTCGCAAAGCGGCGAGATTAGGGCCAGAAAGGGTGCCATCTCGATGAATATCAGTGTATATAATCGTACTGGCTCCTCTTTTTGCCATATCTTGACCAAGAGCGATCGCCTCTACCTCGGAAGTTTCTAACCAACCCCGGGTGGCTACTTTACCATCGCGAGCATCAATACCGACAATTATTTGCCCCGGAAAGCTTTGACAAAGTTCGCTGACTAATTCTGGCTTTTCTACGGCTACTGTCCCTAAAATCGCCTTTTCTACCCCGATTTTTAGGAGATTACTCACCGTTTCTAGATCTCGCAGTCCACCCCCCACCTGTACGGGAATGGCAATATCATTAAGAATTGTTTCAATGGTTGACAAATTAACCGATTTACCCTCTTTGGCTCCATCCAAATCAACTAAATGTAATCTGGTTGCCCCCTGATTGACCCATTCTCGCGCCACTATTGCGGGATTATCGTTAAAAACCTGCGATTGTTGGTAATCTCCCTGATAAAGTCGCACACATTTGCCATCGAGAATATCAATAGCGGGGATAACTTCCATGTTTTTCTCAATATCTAACTAAGGAGCGTTTTTCATTATATAGTACCAGCCGTCAGCCTTGAATCAGTGATCAGTGATCACTGATCACTGATCAGTTTTGAGTCTGACAGGGGAACAAGCCCTCTCAAAGCATTGTCCATAAAGGTTTTGAGGCTCCTCAGTTACAAACAGATACATCGCTAAACCTTGTTGGATAAGACTTTTAGACTTTTTTTCCCTCAAAAAGTGCCAGCCATTGCGGGGATCGGGGGGAAAATTCCGGGACTTTTTCCCTGAAAATTAGGTAGTTGACCACCTGAAAATCGATAAAACCCCACACCCCCCCTGCCCCCCCGATGTCGGGGGGGTTGGGGGGCCACACCCTGCCACCACCGAAAAGCTTTTTGCCGCAAACCATCTGTATTAAGTGTGCATCATCAAATGGCAGTAACAGTGCTGTCTTTTCACTGATTACTCTTTACTGATTACTGATTATCGATTCCTAGGGGAAAAAATTCTTCTAGAATGATAAGTACATATACGAGAGGAATTATACTTATGTCTGCTGGGAAGTTTCAAACAGCCGCTTCATTATCCGATCGAGAGCTAGAAATACTCGATTTAGTGGCTAATGGTTTAACTAATCAAGAAATCTCGGAAAAGCTAGAGATTAGTAAGCGTACCGTTGATAATCATATTAGTAATATCTTGACAAAAACAAAAACCGATAATCGGGTGGAATTGGTGCGTTGGGCATTGCATTGGGGTAAAGTTTGTCTTGATGATATTAATTGTTGTATCCTTCCTTCCCCAGCGCCGACCGATGATCAGGTTTCCTAAACTCCTGGGACTTTTTCTTGCGGTTAATATCATCAGTCTGGGGGGATGTAGTGATGCGGGTTTTGTCACCCCTCCCCAACAGCTTTTAGGAAATACTTTAAATACCCCTTCCTCTGAAGATAATCCCCGTTTTAACTACGATGGTCGTTATCTGGTCTTTGCCTCCGATCGCAGGGGACAACGAACGATTTATTTATTCGATCGAGTGGCTAATCGTTTAGTTCCCCTGCCGGGGTTAAATCAAGCAAAAACCTATCAAGATCAACCGGATATTAGTGCCGATGGTCGCTATATTGTTTATGTGTCGGAACAGTCCGGTAAACCCGATATATATATTTATGATCGACAAACCCTGCAAGCAAAAAATATCACCGAAAATATTTTAGGAGAAGTGCGTCGTCCGACGATTAGTGGTAACGGTCGTTTTATTGCTTTTGAAAGTAATCGTTTCGGTCAATGGAATCTGGAAATATTCGATCGAGGTGGCGAAATTTCTCCTTCTTTACCCCCGATCAATTCTTCCCCGTCCCGATAGTATTGGGGGAGAAGGGAGAAGGGTGTGGGGAGACCACTTCGTGCGCGTTGCGGGGGAGATGGGAGAGGAGAATATCCACACGCCCCGGAATCCCTCCACGCTTACTTTTTGCTCCGTCTCGACTCTTTCTTTTTCCTCGTCCAGCCGCGTAGGTATTCTTGATACTTTCCACAGTCAAGGGTAGTTATGATCGATCATTCATTTGATAGATGGTTTCGTGACTGAGAGATTCTTGACTGGCTCTTTTCAGACGACCTGCTATTTGTTCCGGACTATGATAATTTTTCAATCCTTTTTTCACCAACTCTAAGGCCGACTCGCTGACGTTTTTAAAGGGTTGTTTGGCATTTTTTCGCCTTGTCTCGCTTTGAGCTTGTGCTGTGTCAGGTAGATAGCAGCCGAGGGAACTTTGATTCCTTTTTAATTCCCGTGATATTGTGCTTTGATGACATCCGAGCCAGAGGGCCATTTGCCGTTGAGATAAATTTCCCTCCTGACTAAGTTGGTAGAGCAAGTTTCTTTGTTCTATGTTAAGATGTTGGTGGCTCATTTTTGGGTCTGATTTGTTTTTGTTAATGATCAGACAGTACCTGATGAGCCTTTCTTTGTCAACTCTTGAGGTTGATGCGTTTCATTTTTGAATTGGCGAACCCTTAGCTATTAGCCGTCAGCTATCAGAATCATTCCAACATCGTCGGGTTTGCTCGGTGACAGGTTGCCAATCCAGAACTCAACCCACCAGAGCAGCATCGCACTTTAACCCACAGCTTCAATAAATGTGCATGGTGCGTTCCCCAAAATCGATCAGTGGAGCAGTGGGAGCCACATTAGGGAACGCACCCTACAGTGATAGCGATCGCACTAAATTTCCTGTGCGCCTAACTACATATTATACGGCAACTTTCTGTATAACACTCTCCAGAGTTAACGATATGGGTCAACTTTCGGTATATCACTCCATTTAGGCGCAATCGCCAGAAGTTTTCCCCATATCACCCCCAAAAGCTTGTTAGCCAGATTAGCATATTGCCAAAAACCTTGTTTAACTAAATTCCTGACAATAAGCTGAAACAACAGGAATTTTCCGGGATTCTAGCAATGATTCCTATGTCTGACCGCACCCCTTGACAAAAATTTATATCGCTTGTTCTAGGTATGTTTTGGGGGTTTCAGTCGGCATTACTTTCTATGAGATTAAACTATTGGGACTTAGGCGTTTTCGGTCAGCAAAAAAGGCTCAAACCATTACGGGACAAAGGTTTAACCTCGATTTATGATTTTCCTTGATCTATCTGGGTTTCAGCGATTTTGGGCTTCTCGAAGTAAATCCCAAGCGGGGATTGGAGTTGAGGCTTTT